>CALDZH010000140.1 GCA_937944275.1 uncultured Woeseiaceae bacterium | reverse complement strand
TCTGCACTGCAAAGCGTTGTGCTGCTCAAGAATCAGAATGGCATCTTGCCCCTGTCTGAAAAGAAGCTGGATTCGATCGCGGTGATCGGCCCCCTGGCCGACGCACCTTACGAGCAGTTGGGTACCTGGATATTCGACGGCGACGAGAGCCTGAGTGTGACGCCGCTGCGGGCGATCCGTGACCTGGTTGGCAGCGAGGTGGACATTCAATACGTGCGCGCGATGGAGAATTCGCGCAGTCGTTTTAATGAAGAATTCTATGCGGCGGTCTATGCGGCACGTGCCGCGGATGCCGTTCTGCTGTTCCTCGGCGAAGAATCGATCCTCTCGGGTGAGGCGCACTCACGTGCCGACATTAATCTGCCAGGTGACCAGGTAGAACTCGTTCGCCGGGTTCGGTCTGCGGGAAAACCGGTTGTGGCAGTCATCCTCGCGGGCCGACCATTGACGTTGAGCAATATCATCGAGGAAGTGGACGCAATACTGTACGCATGGCACCCGGGCACGATGGGTGGTCCAGCCATCGCCGACCTGGTGTTCGGCCGCGAAGTGCCGTCCGGAAAGTTGCCGGTTACCTTTCCGCGGCTGGTCGGTCAGATACCGATCTATTACAGCCAGAAGAACGGCGGCAAGCCACCATCTGCGGACAATGTTGTGCATATCGACGATATCGATACCTTCGCACCGCAGACTTCGCTTGGCATGAGCGCGTTTCACCTCGATACCTGTTACACGCCGTTGTTTCCGTTTGGCCACGGCTTGTCGTACACGACGTTCGAGTACAACAACATGCGCGTTAGCGAAGCCGAGATTCCGCTTGGCGGAACCATAGCGATCAGCACAGACCTTACTAACTGCGGCGACAGTGAAGCAGAGGAAGTTGTGCAGCTGTATACGCGTGATCTTGTTGCGAGTATCACGCGCCCGGTAAAGGAACTAAAAGGGTTTACTCGCGTGCGGTTGTCGCCGGGTGAGAGCAAGACCGTGACTTTCGAGCTGCACACCAGTGATTTGGCATTTTTCGGCCGCGACGGCAAGCGGACCGTAGAGCCGGGGCTGTTCCATGTATGGATCGGCGGTAGCTCGGACACGGATCACAGGGCCGAATTCGGGATTATCCAGAGCCTGGATTAGCGACACATTAGACGAGAGTTGATATGAAACACACACTGATTTCGCTCGCAATTCTGGTGTTGATATCGGCCTGTACTCCACCTGCGCAAGAGGCAGATCTGCGGCAGGGCGAAAGCGATTTTGTACAGGAAAGAAACGGTCTTTTACACGGCGAGGTGATGGCGCTTGCCTATTCGGGGTTTCGTGAGGGCCAGCACCCCGATCGCGGCATCGGTGCGAGGAATCCGACCGACGAGCAGATTCTCGAGGACCTGCATATTCTCGTTGATCATGGCTACGGGTTAATCAGGCTTTACGACACCGGTGAGAACTCGCGCACCACCCTCGAACTGATCGAAAAACATGACTTGCCAATCAAGGTTCTCCTTGGCATCTGGCTCCGCGCAGAGGTATCGAATCACGAAGGCTGTCCGTGGCTGGATGAGCCGATTCCTGGTGACGAACTGGCGGCGAATAGACTAGAGAACGGCGCGGAGATCAAACGGGGTATCGAACTTGCGCGTCGCTTCGAGGAGATTGTTGTTGCGATCAACGTGGGAAACGAAGCGCTCGTCGATTGGAACGACCACATGGTGCCCCTGGAGCAGGTGATTACCTACGTGCGGCAGGTGAAAAAGGCTGCTACCCAACCCGTCACGGTTGCAGATAACTACGCGTGGTGGATCAGCGACGGCGCGCCGCTGGCGGCAGAGGTCGACTTCCTTGGCGTTCACACCTACCCGGTCTGGGAGCAGAAGTCGATCGACGAGGGTCTGTCATTCACGATCGAAAACATCGAAGACGTACACGCGGCGTTGCCGGATATGCCAATCGCTATTCTCGAAGCCGGGTGGGCTACGACTGCCGTCGAGTTTCCCGATCAGGCCAATGAGGCAAACCAGCTGCGCTATTACAATGAGCTTGAGGCATGGGCGAAGTCGGCGAATGTAACCGTGTTCTTTTTCGAGGCGTTTGATGAACCCTGGAAAGGCGATCCAAACAATGCCGACGGTGCGGAAAAACACTGGGGCCTCTTTAAAGTGGACCGCACGCCCAAACTCGTGATGCATTAGACGGGTAACGGGCTGAGTGAAATGAAGAGTAGTACTCCAGCCTCATTGCGTGGTTTGCGCACGTTTTGTGTCGCGGCCCGCTATGAGAGTTTCAAGGCGGCTGCCGATGAATTGTTCATCACGTCATCGGCGGTGAGCCAGCAGGTCAAGGGCCTGGAAGAGGAGCTGGGACTTAAACTGTTCGAGCGTGGCACACGCGAGCTCAGATTGAGCGAGGATGGCCAGGCTTTGTTCGCAGAGCTGAGTCCGTTGATCGATCAACTGGATAGCGTCGTAGCGGAAGTCAAAACTACCGGGCGGCGCAAGAAATCAGTCCGCATCTCCGCGCAGCCTTTTTTCGCGAGCGAGTTTTTTATACCCAGGCTGAGCGAGTTCACGGCACTGCATCCCGAGATCGACATCCAGGTCGGTACCAGCGACGAGGCGTCGGAAAAACTGCCGGCTGACGCAGATCTCTCGATTCGCCTGTTTCGAAAAGCGCCTGCTGGCACGCGGTCCGACATTCTTTTTCCACTGCGCATGGTGCCCGCCGGGTCTGCCCAGTTCAAAAAAACCCTCAAGGTCAAGGGCGAGAAGATCGTCAGTGATTTTCCCCTGATCGTGCATGAGGCCCGACCAAAAGCCTGGGCCGAGTGGTCAAAAGCGTCGGGCATCAGTTTGCCCGACAACCCCAAAATAACGCGTCTAAGTTCGATGATTGCCGTGGTTCGGGCGGCCGAGCAGGGCATCGGCGCAGCGCTTGTGCCGATTCCGCTCGCGGACCAGTGGTTCCGGCAACGCACAATTGTGCGGTTGTTCGAGCAAGCACTGGTAGCGGATTTGTCCTATTTCCTTGTATCCCGCAAAGACCGGACAGCCAACGAGGCTGTCGCATTGCTGCGTCGCTGGATCCTCGAGCGATTTGCGGAAACGCCTTAGATTTTCTTACCTCCGGAGTGAGCTTTTTTCGTTTGTCGGTGACGAGCGGGAACCTTATCTTGTGTATCGACGGCAGGGCATCGATGCTCCGTCGGTCCTTCAACTTAGTTGCTATATGGAGGTAAGACTATGAAGAAGAGGGAAAATAGAATCCTGGATAGATTCGCATTCGCACTAGGGTCCGTCACGCTCGTGACACCATTCGCGGCGCTACCCATCGTCCCCGACGATCGAATCAACAGGACCATCGATCAGGAGCTCCGCGGCGCGCCCGAAAGCCGGCGGGATGCGGTGCGCGCGATCGAAGACTTCCTCAGTCGCTACTTCGCCCCGGGTTGCAGGCAGGCGGCCTGATAGCGGGATACCCACCCAGGAATGAGATCGGGGCGCGGCAGATCGGCCCCAGAAACGAATCTCAGCCGAAAAAGGGAGATGTGACCATGTCTGGCAAAACCAATTTCACGCGCGACGCATTCGGTTTCAGCCTCAGGGGGCTGCGCGCAGCTTCGTCGTACGCAACCGCAATGGCGGTTGCAGATGACGGGATTAACGCGGCCTGGGACGAGCGACTCAAGCTAAAGCAAGAGAACTCCAGTGAGCTGGTCGTTAATAGCGGCCCCGCATATGGGCGGTTCTGGTTGTCCCGGTACCTGCGAGTTACATGGACAAAGGAGCCTTCCACCGAGCGAAATTGATTCCCAGCCTGACAAATACAAACAGATACAGATAAGTACAAACCGATAATTGACAACGCTGTCATTTACGTGTTCCTCTATGGATCTAACCAGAAAACCTAGATTTTCTTGATTTCCGTGTCTTGAGGGGAAACCTATGATGCTTCGCTCGCGAAGGATGCTGCGCTATGCGGTTCCATTGACTGTCGTATGGCTATTGTCGGCGTGTGCCGACGGTGATCGTGAGCAACCGCTGTCTCGGGTAGAAACGATTGATATACCGGTGGCCGATACAACCACCGTGGTCAACATCAATATAGATAACCCCACCCTGAACATACCGGACACCTTCCAGGTGTCGGATGGCGATCTGCTGACGCTGGTATGGAATGATGAATTCAACGACGGTCAGCTCGATCCGGAGCTCTGGTTCTTCGAGACTGGCGACGGCAGCCAGTACGGCATACCGGGCTGGGGCAATAACGAGCTGCAGTGGTATTTGCCGGACAATGCCCGCCTGGAAGACGGCAAGCTGAAAATCACGGCGAAGCGGGAGTCGGTCAACGACTATGGGTTTACGTCCGCGAGGATTACCACGGGTGATCGTTTTGCGTTCAAGTACGGGCGTATTGAAGCAAGCATCAAAATGCCGTCGGGCCAGGGATTATGGCCGGCTTTCTGGATGTTCTCTCAGGATAGCGATTACCTTTGTGATGGAGATCCGTGCGATTGGGCGGCCATTGGCGAGATCGATATTGTAGAAGCTGTCAATCTCGATGGTTCGGGTGGCAATGAGATTTTCAGCACCATCCACTACGGTGGCGAGTTTCCGGCGAATGAGTCAGCCGAGACGCGCTACACGCCATCAGAAGACGTCACAGGCCAATTCAATACCTACGCTCTGGAGTGGGACGAGTTCGAAATTCGCTGGTACTTCAACGGTGTGCTGTATGCGGTCCAGAACAACTGGTTCTCCACTGCGGCGCCGTACCCGGCACCTTTTGATCAGCATTTCTACATCCTGCTGAATCTGGCGGTAGGTGGTAACTTCCCTGGCTCACCGGACGGATCGACGCCGTTTCCCGCTACCATGGAGGTTGACTGGGTCCGCGTTTATTCGGGTGAAGAGCCTGCCGTCGAACCGGCTGATCCCGGGACTATTCCGGAGGTCGTAATTTATGCGACCGACCCGAACGAAACCGTGGACCTCGTATTTGGAGAGGATTACACGGGCTTCGAGCCATTTGGCTCAGGCTCTTCGTTCAACAATAACAACACGACCGATCGAGACTTCAGCCCTGCCTTCGGCGTCACGACCGGCGACGGCTACGGCGCACAAGTCGGCCAGTTCGCAATCGTCGGTTTTGCAGGCGGTTTTGCGACCGGCTATGAGACCTTGCACTTCAAGGCCAAGGGGCTGAGTAACGACCTGATTCGCGTCAAGTTCCTGGATGCCGGTGAATACGTCGACATCAACCTGGCGACCTCGGGCTATGCAACGGCGCTGGGTAACGGCTGGTACCAGGTGTCGGTCCCGATGGTTGATTTCGCGGGCGTTGATACGGCGACTGCCCTGCTGTTCGAGACGGACAACACGGCGCCTGCCGCATTCACGTTCCTGCTGACGGACATCGGCTTCGATGTTGGCGGCGGCGGTGGTCCGGGTCCGGGCGGCGACACCGTTCTGGTTACGTTTGACGAGGCCGTGCCGCCGG
>CALDZH010000139.1 GCA_937944275.1 uncultured Woeseiaceae bacterium | reverse complement strand
ATCAAACTCTTCAGTTTAAAGCTTTGAGCTTTTACTAAAGTGTAATCCCCACTCTAAATTACTATATGAATTTAGGTTGGTTCTTACGCTTGATTTTGCCTTCGCAAAGTCCAGCGCAAGCACCCACACAAATTATCTGATCAAGTTGTTAAAGAACGTCCTCGCTTTTTACGAGGCAGACCCACAATTATACAGGCGAATGGGGGCTAATCAACAGCCCTTGGGCGCCTGCATCTATCTTATGGGAGTCTGCTGAGGGACACCGTTCCCTCAGAGAGCGGCGCATTATACGGCGCAATGCCCGCCCGTCAACACCTTTTTCGAAGTTTTTTTCGCAGGGCCGGATTAGCGGCAGCCCGGACGGATGATACGGGTCCGTGCCTCATAAGAAAACGCGGTTTTCTCCGGGGAAAACCGCCCATATGGCATTTACCAGCAGTATGCCGACCCAGATCATGCGGATGTCAATCCGGACTTACTTGCGGGCCCCGGCACCGATTCGCGCTCGAATCCCGCAGATAAATATTCTGAACGTGCAGGCACGCGTCGAAAAATCGGGGTCAGATAATGGGGCCCTCCGCCAATTTTCCCAAATCAGCAAAGCATTGCGCAGGATTTTCGGGGTCATTCCTGGTCCCGGGAAGCGCGCCAATCCTTGTATTCCTGCTGGCTGATGAGAATCTTCAGGAACCGGTCCCGCCGCAGTTTCTGGGGGATTAGCAGATGGCCAAATCGATCTTCCAACTGAGTCAGCGCTTCGGTCGCCCCTGCGTAATTCTGGGCGGCGGTTCGCGCCCGCAGCAGGGTCCACCAGCTAAGCTCCAGATCAGGCTCCACTTGCGTAGCGCTCAACGCGAACTCCTGGGCCCGCTCGAAGTCACCGACAGCCATGGCCGAAGTCGCCTTGAATGACTCTGAAACTCCGTCTTTGAAGCCCAGTGCACCCTCAAATCGGTCGTACTCAACGATGGCCTGCTCGAAAAGCCGTCGGGAAACATAGTACTCACCGAGGCTCAGGCTGTGCAGCGCTTCTCCTGGGAAAGTATCGACGAGTGCCGCAACCGCGGCGCCAAGCCGGGCCGGGTCACCAAGGATCCGGCAATACTGAAAATTCAGGACGACAACATACGGTTCCCGTTGCAAGGCCTCCTCGAGCCCGTCGTGAATCTGGAAGTACCGCCTCGGGTTCTGATCGCGGACAGCCTTGAGCAGCTCGCCAACCTGGAACAGCTGTCCATCGCTCGGATTACTCATTTCCAGGATACTTCGGACTGTAGCCTGACCGGGCATCGCTTTAACGAGTTCATTGCCTGCGACTTCGCTGAACCAGCCCGACTGGTAATAGTCGAACCAGTCAATGATGCGCAGGCGCCCCCCGCTTCCCAGCGCCAGGTCGTAGGAATGGTAAGAATACCGATAGCCCGAGGCCGCGTAGCGGACGATAGCCCTCGCCTGGCCGTCCTGCGCCTCAAAAGAAATAATCTTGCCGATAATCTCGCCGCCCGCCTCTGCCTGCGAACGGGCACGCGGCATCGAGCCTGTGAATATGCCCTCAATACTCGCTCTGAAGTTGGCCGCAAAAGACTGTTTGGCCTCCCCGTCCAGCACGTAAGCCCCGAATATCCTGCCCATTAACTCATCGTCGTCAATGGCATCATGGAACTCGCGAAAGGTATTGTTGTTAAGACCATTGATAACGGCCTCGAACTGCTCACGCATGCCGTCATCCGCCGACTGCGCCCTGGCAGACGGCAATGCTGCAAGCAACACCAACAGCACAGTCGCTAAAAACAAAGCCTTGTTCAATGCATTCACCTCCGGCACATCAGCGGCCCGCCAACGGCAGGCTGCCTCAGGCGAGCGTGACGCGCGCGAACTTGCGCTTGCCCACCTGATATATATGGGTGCTGCCCGCCTTGATTTGTAACGAGCGGTCCTCAACCCGCTCGCCGTCTATCTTGACGGCACCCTGCTTAATCATCCGAAACGCCTCGGAGGTACTGTTGACCAGATCCGCACCCTTGAGGAGGTATGCGAGGCCAAGCAGCCCATCCTGGCTATCGAGCGACTTCTCTGGAATTTCGTCCGGCATGGCTCCCTGCTGGAAGCGCGAGATGAATTCCTGCTTCGCCGCCTCAGCCGCTGCGTCGTTATGGAATCTGGCAACAATTTCCACCCCAAGTTCAAATTTTGCATCGCGGGGATTCATGCCATCGGCCACCGCCGTCCTCAGACCGGCAATTTCGGCAAGCGAGCGAAAACTCAAAACCTCGAAGTATCGCCACATCAAGTCGTCGGATATCGACATGATCTTGCCAAACATCTCCCCGGGCGTCTCGGTGATCCCAATGTAGTTATCCAGCGACTTCGACATCTTTTGCACGCCGTCCAGACCCTCGAGTAACGGCGTTGTCATGACTATTTGCGGCTCCTGCCCGTAATCCTGCTGCAACTGCCGGCCAACGAGCAGGTTGAATTTCTGATCGGTGCCGCCAAGTTCGACGTCGGCCTTGAGCGCGACCGAGTCATAGCCTTGCACCAGCGGGTATAGAAACTCGTGGATCGAGATCGACTGGCCACCTTTGTAGCGCTTGTTGAAATCGTCACGCTCCAGCATGCGGGCAACTGTATGACGTGCGGCCAACTTGATAAGTCCTGCCGCATCCATATCGCCCATCCAACTGGAATTGAATTCGACGCGGGTCTTCTCCTCATCGAGGATCTTGAAGATCTGTACCTCGTAGGTCTCGGCATTGGCCTTGATCTGCTCAGGCGACAGCGGCGGACGCGTCGCGTTCTTGCCGGACGGGTCACCGATCATGCCAGTGAAGTCGCCAATCAGAAATACGACATCGTGCCCCAGCTGTTGAAACTGGCGCATCTTGTTGATGAGCACGGTATGGCCAATGTGCAGATCGGGTGCAGTTGGATCGAAACCCGCCTTAACGATCAGTGGCCTGCCCTGCTTGAGCTTTGCTTCGAGCCCGTCCTCGGGCAATACCTCGTCCGTGCCGCGGCTAAGCTCCGCGATTTGTTCCTTGATTGTGCTCATCTGCCTTCATTTATTGGGGCGGCTGCGTGCCGCGATGTGTAGCCGCGAACTTTAGCATCCTCGCCGAGTTTTGACCTCCAAAATACCAAACGGTAGAGTAGCGGCATCCATGAACAAGGGGACGCAGACTTGAGTCGTCAGGCCAGCCCATTACTTCACGATTACAAGCCGTCTGCTGCAGCCAAGCCCGCTAAATCAAAAGCCCTCAAGTGGTTTGCGGTGGGGCTCGGAATCCCATTACTCGGCATAAGCCTATACAACGGCCTGGGCTCCAGCGATCCCAAGCCGGTTCCGTCTGAAACGCCCGTAATGACGGCCGCCGATGAGTCACCGTTGCCGGCAGAAGAAAAAGACGCAACCACAATCACCAGTGATGTCATGGAATCGACCGTGACTCCAGAACCGGAGCCTCTCTTCGACTCGCTGACGCTTACCGTTGGCCGCGGCGACACAATGGAGAAGCTCTTCCGCCGGAATAACCTGAACATCGGCCACCTCATGACGATTGCCCAACTCGACGAGGCAAAGCAGCGCTTCCGTCGCATCAAGCCCGGTGATGTATTCGAAGTCGAACACGACGACGGCCAGGTTGTCAGTCTCTTTTCAAAACTGAACCTGACGAGCGCCTTGCGGATCGAAAAAAGTGAAGAAGGATTTACCGCCACAGTTATCGAACGACCTGTCGAAATTCGTAAACGTCACGCGTATGGCGTGATCGAGAGCTCCCTGTTTGAAAGTGCCGCGCAAGCCGGCTTGTCGGACAAGACGGTCATGAACGTGGCGGGAATATTCGCCTGGGACGTCGATTTTATTCTCGATATTCGAAGTGGTGACAACTACTACGTGCAGTACGAAGAAATCTGGCAGGACGGGGAGTTCGTGACCGACGGTGAGATTATCGCAGCGGAGTTCAATAACAACGGTCGCCAGATCCAGGCAATACGCTTCAAGGACGAAGACGAAAATACTGACTACTTCACACCCAAGGGTAACAGTGTTCGCAAGGCATTTATCCGGGCACCTGTCGATTTCACACGCGTCAGCTCAAACTTCAATCCCAATCGCCGTCATCCGATCCTGAATACAATCCGTGCCCATCGAGGCGTCGATTACGCAGCGCCACGAGGCACGCCGATCAAGGCGGCCGGTGACGGCAAGGTAATTTTCCGCGGCACCAAGTCCGGCTACGGCAAGGTTGTAATCCTCCAGCATGGCGGCAACATCACCACACTGTATGCCCACATGTCGGGCTTCGCGGCCAAGGCGCGCGTTGGAACTCGAGTCCGCCAGGGACAAACAATCGGCTATGTCGGCATGACCGGCCTCGCGACTGCCAACCACCTGCATTACGAGTACCGCCTGAATGGGGTGCACCGTAACCCACGCACGGTCTCGCTGCCCGACGCCGAACCGATCGCTGAAAAGTACCGACAACAATTCCTGGCTGAAGCCGCGCCCATTCTCGAGGAACTCGAGAAATTCAAGAGCACACAGGTTGCTTCCATCGCGTACAACGCGCGGTAGCGGCAGTGACGGATCACTACATTGGCCTGATGTCCGGCACCAGCATGGACGGCATCGACGCCGTGGTTGCGTCATTCGATGAGACCGGCGTCAACATCGTCGCAACACACGAACGGCCCTACGCGGACACTTTGCGGCACGCGCTGCTTAAGGCAGTCGCGACGCCCGTGGATCAACCTCTGGACAACATAGGATCGCTCGACCGCCAGGTTGGCGAGTGCTTCCGGGATGCGGCGACCGAAATACTAGAAAAATGCGGCATTGCGGCAAGCAAAATTCGGGCGATCGGCAGTCACGGCCAGACCGTGCGACATCAGCCCGACGCCGTGACACCCTACACACTTCAGATAGGCAATCCGGATCTTATTGCCGCTGGTACCGGAATCACCACGATCGCCGATTTTCGCAGTGCGGACATCGCTGCCGGCGGGCAGGGGGCACCTCTTGTTCCACCGTTTCACCAGTGGCTGTTTGGCTCCGCAGGCACTCACCGAGCGATTTTGAATATCGGCGGTATCGCCAACATCACGGTGCTCAAGTTCGACGGTTCGCCGGTCATCGGCTTCGATACCGGGCCGGGAAATACCCTGCTCGATCGCTGGGTGCACAAGTACAGAAAGGAGCCATTCGATTGCAATGGCAACTGGGCGGCGTCAGGCACCTGTATTGATGATCTGCTCAAGCAACTGATGTCTTTCGGCTATTTCGGCCTGCCGCCGCCGAAAAGCACCGGTCTCGAGGACTTCAACCTGGAGTGGCTGCAATCGTACAATGTTTCATCATACGACCCAGCCGATATTCAGGCGACTTTGAGCGAACTGACAGCAAAGTCCGTGTCGGATGCTATCAAGCGCTTCGCGCCGGATACGGCGGAGCTGTTTGTCTGCGGAGGCGGAGCGCACAATAAGGATATTCTCTTAAGGCTTGCGCGGCTGCTGCCGGGTACGATGATTGATACGACCGAGGTGGTCGGATTGCATCCTGACTGGGTGGAGGCAACCGCGTTTGCCTGGCTCGCGATGCGCACGATGAGCGGGCAAACCGGAAACCTGCCAAGTGTGACCGGTGCAAGGCGAGAGATAGTGCTCGGCACGATACACTCTCCTTAGTGGGCAAACAGATGGACAACCTTTACATTAATCGCGAACTCAGCCTGCTCGAGTTTCACAAACGGGTGCTCGCGCAGGCGTTCGACCCGGAGTTGCCGCTGCTGGAGCGGCTGCGATTTCTGTGCATCAGTTGCACCAATCTCGACGAGTTTTTCGAAATTCGCGTCGCCGGACTGAAGCAACGCCTCGAAATCGGCGCACCGGCTCAGGGCCCCGAGAGAATGCCCGCCCAGGAGGTATTCGACAAGGTTCACGCGGAGGTGGCGCATCTCATTCGTCGACAATACGAGCTTCTGAACGACGTCATGTTCCCTGAGCTCACAAACGCCGGCGTTCGATTTGTGCAAAGCCATGAGTGGAACGAGGAACAGCAATCCTGGCTCAGCGAGTATTTCGACGAGCAGGTCGTACCTGTCCTGACGCCGCTGACATTTGATCCGTCACGGCCGTTTCCCCGTATTCTCAACAAGAGCCTGAATTTCATAGTTCGGCTGCATGGACGCGATGCATTTGGACGACGCCGGCACCGCGGCATGGTGCAAGCACCGCGCTCACTGCCGCGCATCATCGAACTGCCGGAGCATCTGAGCAAACCGGGCAAGCATAATTATGTTTTCCTGTCGTCAGTCATTCGCGTACACGTTGACCGCCTGTTCCCCGGGCTCGATGTCGATGGTTGCTACCAATTCCGGGTAACGCGCAACAGTGACCTGTACATCGACGATGAAGAAGTCAGCGACCTCGTTCGCGCACTCGAAGGGCAGCTCGAAGCCAGCCGCTACGGTGCGGCAGTAAGAATCGAGATCAGTCACGAGTGCCCTGAAGATCTCCAGGATTTTTTGCTCGACCATTTCAGTCTGCAGGAATGCGATATGTACCTGGTCGAGGGGCCCGTGAATCTCAATCGCATGAGTACAGTATGCGGCATCACTGACCGGCCCGACCTCCTGTATCCGCCGTTTACCCAGGGACTACCGGACGAACTGATGACGGACGAGGATATTTTCGAGGTGCTCACCACGAAGAATGTCCTGTTACACCATCCATATCAGTCGTTCGCGCCGGTAATTGATTTCATCGCAATGGCCGCGACAGACCCCGATGTACTTGCGATCAAACAGACTCTTTATCGGACGGGGGCTGATTCACCTATAGTCGATCACCTCGTAACTGCTGCACGATCGGGCAAGGAAGTCACCGTTGTTATTGAGCTCATGGCCCGCTTTGACGAAGCCGCCAACATTGCGCTCGCCAATCGTCTGCAGGAGGCCGGCGCACATGTCGTGTATGGCCTGGTCGGCTTCAAGACGCACGCGAAAATGCTGCTCGTTGTGCGCCGCGAGGATGACAAGCTCATTCGCTACGTGCATCTCGGCACCGGTAACTATCATCACGCGACGACGAACGTATACACGGACTACGGCTATCTCTCGAGCAGCCAGCGCCTCGGCGAAGATGTACACAAACTATTCCTGCAGCTGACCAGCCTGACAGAGGCTTCAGGTATGACGCGCATGCTCGCCTCGCCATTCAGCCTGTTCCCCGCTCTCATGGATAAGATCCAACGCGAGACGAAAAACGCAAAAGCTGGAAAAGACGCCCGCATTATCGCCAAGATAAATTCGCTCAACGAACCTCAGCTGATAGACGCGCTTTACGAAGCTTCACAGGCGGGAGTGAAGATCGACCTGATCATTCGCGGCATCTGTTCATTACGACCAGGCGTCAAAGACCTCTCGGAAAACATCCACGTTCGTTCGATCGTCGGCCGTTTCCTGGAGCACTCACGCGTGTACTACTTCTACAATGATGGCAATGAAGAATTCTACTGCTCCAGCGCGGACTGGATGGAACGCAACATGTTCCGTCGCAATGAGTCCTGTTTCGAAATTCGCCAGAAAGCCATGAAAGAGAAGATTCGCCAACATCTCGAATTATTCTTGTCCGACAATCGCCAGGCGTGGGTAATGAAAGAGGATGGCAGCTACGAACGACTGCATCCCGGTAAGGCAGAAAGAATATCCGCCCAGGATACATTCCTGGAACACCTCACCACATTGGTCTAGACGTGCAGCTCGACACCTGAAGCCCGCCGGCTATTGCTGGATTTGACTGTCGTTCAGGCTCGCGTTTGGAAAACTAAGGTAGCTCCAGCTTGTAGCCAACACTGTCGAGATATCCCTGCTCGCGTTCAAGATCCGCGATCGTCAATGGATTTCTGGCCAGCCACTCGGCATCGAAACTGATCCGGATGCTGTTTTTGCTAACCTGAATCGTGACAGGAGCATGATTCGACTCCTTGCGACTGCGATTGAGCAGTACTGCCAGACGCAGCAGAATCGCGAGGCGCAGCGCCGCATCACGCCAGGTACGGGGCAATGCCTTAAGCCGGGCTGTATCGATGACATTGCGCTGGCTGCCAATCAGAAATGCCATCATGCGCTGCTCGGCGCGCGGAAATCCCGGCATGTCCGCAAACTCGGCAACATACGCTCCATGCCGGTGAAATCCGTCATGTGAGATATCGAGCCCGATTTCGTGCAGGCGCGCTGCCCAGCCGAGCGCAAGCCCGGCCAGATCCGATTCGAGCTGCCATATCTCCACGCACTGTGTGCGCAGCTCGGCCGCCATGTCCGCTACCCTTTGCGCCTGGTCAGGATCGACGTGGTAGCGTGCCTCCATGGCGCGCACAGTCCGCTCACGCGCATCCTCATGCTGTAAGCGCCCTAGCAAGTCATACAAGAGTCCCTCGCGCATCGCTCCGTCGGAAATCTTCAGGTGCTCAATCTTCAGCACATGAATCAGCTCCGCGAGAATCGACAAGCCGCCCGGCCAGACCTGGGCACGCCTTTCCGACAAACCGTTCAGGGAGATGTCGGAAACCGATTCAAACTCCAGTACCTTTTCGATGAGTTGCTCAACGATGTCGAGCGTCAGCCCCTCATCGGAAAGACCAAGCTCGCGAGCCACTGCTTCTGTCGCGCGTATCGTGCCCGACGTGCCAATCACCTCGACGTCCGTCGCGTCGCGAAAGAAGGCCTTCACGGGCCTCAGTTTAAGTTGGGCGGCCATGCGAGCCTTGTTGAACCCTGCGCGCGTAATCTGACCTTCCGGAAAAAAGCGCTCAGTCATCGAGACACAACCCATGTGCAGACTTTCGAGCGCCTTTGGCTGCGCGGCCTTACCAAGAATCAGTTCGGTGCTACCGCCACCGATGTCCATGACCAGGCGAAAACCATCCGTCGGCGGCAAGCTGTGCGTGACGCCGTTGTATATCAGGCGCGCTTCTTCGATCCCGGAAATGATTTCGATTGG
>CALDZH010000138.1 GCA_937944275.1 uncultured Woeseiaceae bacterium | reverse complement strand
AAAAAAACTAATACTTAGCTAATTTCGCTAAATTTAAATCGTCATCTCAGGCCACCGATATCAAAAATAGTCTATTAATTACAGGAAGTTAAGTGGTTCAGTCGAGGTTGGCACGAAAGCTGCAATTATATTTGCAGGTTTCACAGGAAAGAGGACGAAACATGGGTATTTTCACGAGATTCAGCGACATCGTGAACTCCAATATCAACGCAATTTTGGACAAAGCCGAGGACCCCGAAAAGATCGTACGGCTGATGATTCAGGAGATGGAGGACACGCTGGTCGAAGTGCGTTCAGCGGCTGCCCGCTCGATCGCGGACAAGAAAGACCTGAATCGCAAGATCGGGATGCTTGATCGCGAGAAGGAAGACTGGGATGACAAGGCCGAGCTGGCGATGCGCAAGGGCCGTGAGGACCTGGCCAAAGCTGCGTTGGTCGAGAAGTCTCGGGTCGTGAGCGCCGTCGATGTACTGAAGGAAGATTACGTTGCGGTTGATGAGGGTCTGGCCAAACTCAACGAGGATATCGCCCGCCTCGAGGCAAAACTCGAGGACGCGAAGGTAAGGCAGAAAGCACTTCTGGCGCGCCACAAGACGGCGAACAGCCGGCTGGCGGCCAGGAAAAAGATTCATGACTACAAAATCGATGATGCCATGCTGCGATTCGAGGCCTACACACAGCGTATCGATGACGTAGAAGGCCGTGTAGAGGCCTATGACCTCGGCCTGCCAAAAGATCTGAATCACGAGTTCGCAAGCCTTGAGGCTGAAGACTCAGTAAAAAAAGAACTCGACGCACTGAAAGCGCGCGTGGCGGCAGAGCGGCCAGCGGAGGCAGAGTAGGTAGAGATCATCCATCAAATGAATACGGAGGAAAGGATGAGCCGAGACACGTGGAATATTGACTATGGCCCTTTGCAAGGCTTTTACCGGGACCGTGAGAATGGCTGGATATTCGGCGTCTGTGCAGGAATCGCCGATCGGTTCAATTTCAATACGGGTACGGTACGGGTTATCGCAGTGATCAGCCTGTTGTTGTTTTTCTGGTTGACCGCCGCCATATACGTTGGGCTGACCTTGTTGATCAAGGAAAAACCACTGGTCTATTCGGGTCGCCGCAGTGAGTTTGAGTTTTGGCGACGATATCGTGGTGATGACTGGAGGCATTCATGACTTGTTGTGAAGGAATACAAGGGCGACGTCTGTATCGTGACAGTGACCGCGCAATGCTAGGTGGCGTTTGCGCCGGTCTTGCCACGCACCTGGGGTTTAACCTCAAGGTAACTCGTTTCCTCGCTGTGATAGCGTTCTTTTGTGCAATGCCAATCACGATCGTTGGCTACCTCGCTGCAGTGTTTCTTATACCCGTTGCCCCCTCGAGGACTCATGATGATGCAAGGAGTGAGGATATTCGCAAAGACAGGTTGCGCGAAGAAATCCTGAGAGCGAAGCCGACGGTCAACGAGGTACGTGAACGTTACAGGTCCATGGACGAGCGTCTCGCGAAAATTGAAAAATACATAACGTCATCGCGGTATGAACTCGACGAGGAATTCCGCAGACTTTGAAAATCAGCATAGGGACCCGTCAATGAACACATTGTTTTACGTTGTTTGCATTGTCGCGATCGTTTTTACAGCGGATACCATTCAGAAATACCTGAAGGTGAAGAACCAGAAGAAGGAATCGGATCCAGAGCTCGAGGAGACGCTCGCACAAATTGAACGCCTTGAGGACCGTATTCGTGTTCTTGAGCGCATTGTCACAGAAAACAAATTTGATCTAGGTCGAGAAATCGACAAGCTTAAATAGCAGAGGAATTTCCGCCAAAAAAAAGCCCGTAGATAAACGGGCTTTTTCATTCTGATCTTTTAGTCGCCTACTTCGGCTTTGCCTTGTAGGCCCTCACCTGGATATTGAACTCTTCCGCAACGAGGTTCATTTCTTCGACAGCAGCGTTGTATTTCTTGTTAAACATTTCTTCGCGCTGTCGTGCTGTCTCGTCGTCAATCTCACCGAGTTGGATAACAGCCTGAGCTTCTTCTGCTTCGATACACGCCAGGTAGGTCTCCATGTTTGCCATATACTTCTTCACGTCTTTTTGCCCGGCGATCATTTCGTCCTTCGCCGCTGATGCACCGTCAGGCATATCCACGCGTTGTGGATAGTCACAGGCAAGAGCGCCCTGCGCGATAAATAGCATGGCCATGGAGATGGCCGTTTTCATTATGTTGTTCATCGACTCTACTTTGTTGGGCCCGTCTTAACGAAAAGTGTGCCGGGCGTGTTAGTTCAGGGCCCTAATTTAAGCATGATGCCGGTTCTGAGTGAAGTAGGTCGAAACATCTTTCTAAATCATAGGCTTGTGGTGCATGGTGTCGATTATCGTAGTCCGTGCCTGAATGAAACATGAATAGCACGGCTAAGCAAAAAGCGCGCGATGAGTATCGCTTCCTTCAGCCTGCGCCAATAACAATTCAAGGTAATTGTCTGCGCTCATGGGGTTGCCAAACAACAGGCCCTGGACGTAAGTACAGCCCAGCTTCTGGAGGAAGGCGAGCTGTGCCTCAACCTCTACACCTTCGGCGACAACATCCATGTTCAGATTGCGTCCCATCTTGATAATGGTGTCGACAATGGTCGCGTCTTCGGGATTCGTCGCGACGTTTCGAACAAAAGACTTATCGATCTTGAGCGTGCTGATAGGGAACTGCTGCAGCGCGCTCAGCGAAGAATATCCTGTACCAAAGTCATCAATCGCCAGATGCAGTCCCAGTCCGTAGAGTTGGTCGAGCAATTTGATTGTTCGCTCCGGGTTTTCCATGAGCGTTGTTTCGGTGATCTCGAGTTCCAGCGATGTTGGAGATATCTCATGGGCTCGGAAAATCGAACTTATCCGGTTAATAAAGTTGATTTGCTTAAGCTGTTTGAGAGACAGATTTACCGAGACTCGTCCAGGCGAGCCGACGCTGCGCTGCCAGACTCGAAAGTCCTCGCACACTTTGTCGAGTACCCATTCGCCGATTTCGATAATCAGGTTCGTTTCCTCAGCGAGAGGAATGAAGTCTGACGGGAGGATGACCCCGCGTTCTGGCAATTCCCAGCGAACCAGCGCCTCAGCGCCAAATACCTCTCCGGTCTCAAGGTTGTATTTGGGCTGATAGTGGATGAGTAATTCGTCTCGCTCGAATGCACGCTTCAGTTTGCTCTTGGTCATCAGTCGCTCAACTGATGCCGCGTTCATTGCCGGTTTGTAGAATGCAAATACATTGCCGCCCGATTTCTTGGAACTGTATAGAGCCGCATCCGCATTTCGGATGAGGTCAATCACGTTTGGTGCGTCGTTCGGGTAGTACGCAATGCCCATGCTGGCAGTCATGAATACCTCATGGCCCTGGACGAAAAACGGGTCTGCAAGTCGATTCAACAGCTTCTGCGCCAGGCCGCTCGTTTTGTTCTCACCGTCACTGTCAGGCCCAAGACCATCCATAATTATGGCGAATTCATCACCGGCGAGACGCCCGATAACGGAGTGTTTTGGCAGTGCTGCAGTGAGCCGTTCGGCGACAGTCTCCAGCGTCGTATCGCCAGCAAGATGTCCAAATGTATCGTTGATTTCCTTGAAATGATCGATGTCGACATAGAACAGGCACAGAGGCTTGCCAGCGCGGCGAGCCCTCGCAATACTGCGTTGCAACAAATGCTGGAATTGCATGCGGTTCGGGACTTTCGTCAACGCATCAATGCGGGCCAGGTAGCGAATACGCTTCTCGGCACGCCGCCGTTCCGTGATGTTCTGGGCAGCGTAAATTCTGCTGCTCGCGGCGCCGTCATTACTTTCTACAATTGAACACGTATAGGAAACCGGGATGGACTCACCGTACTTGCTTTCGAATACTGTTTCACGCGGTAGCCCGGACGGAGTGTCATTAGCCAGAGACTGGCTCTTCTTCGTATTGATGACGAAGTCAATGGAGGTATTTTCAAGTTCCTCCTGCTCATAGCCGAGAAGATGGGTCGTCGCCCGGTTGATCTGCCGGATGTTGCCGCCATCGTCGGTCACGATGATTGCTTCATTCATGCCGGAGAGAATGCTGTCAACGTAGTCACGCGAATGAGTCGTTGTGCGCAAGCGATCGCGCATATCGTTAAAGACGGATGCCAGGGCACCCAGTTCGTCCCCGGCAGTTTCCGGTAATGGCTCGCCGAAATCTGAGTCACGAAATTTTTCCGCCTGAGCCTTGAGCTGGCGAATGCGTTTTGTCTGGCCGTGGGTAATCAGCCACATAACAACAAGGCAAAGAAAAAGGACGGCAAGAGTTCCTCCGCCAATCCAGATATAGCTAATGCGCCGACTTTCGTTTTCCCTCGTTTCAAGGCGAGCAGCGAAAGCTGCCAGTTCCGACTTAAGAATGTCGAGCTTAAAAGATCCGGCGAGCACCCCGATTACTCCGCCATCGCGTTTTACCGGGTGGGTCAGTAGCAGTTGTTCTTCGAGCCAGATTGTTTCGGTGAAAATGACCTCCTGCAAATAGCCGCCCCTTGACCATGTTTCTCCCGACGCCGCGGTGAGCTGGATTCCAGTAAGCTCGGGATGCACATCCAGAGCACTATCGAGCAGACGGTCAACGATATTGGCGTCAATGTCAGTCAGGTCGTCCGGCAGCCGGTCGGCAACAGCGTGAAGGTTAGCCCGCGAACTACGCTCGAAGCTGGACTCAAGCAGGCTGCGATGCTCTTCATAACTTGCAGATTCAATCTGGTCAGCCAACCACCGGTACTGTCCATAGAACATCGACAGCATAATTCCGGCGCCTGCGGCACCAAGCACCATTGCATACAGTATTAGTCGTGGAATTTTGCTGCCGATCATGTCGTCGTTATTATTCGGCTATTAGTATAAGGATGCAGTGTAGCACTACAGCCCGGCAATACGCGCGTTATTTCCGATCTGGAAAAATAAATGCGGGCCGCAATTCCCAATTGCGGCAGCGCCAATGATCTTTAGTTGTTTTTCGCGCGCTTCTCAACGAATTCCACGGGCTTGGGCTGGACCGTCGTTTTCATGATGCCCTCGACGACCGCACCTTCGGCCACGGCGATTGCCTCGCCGGTTACGGTTCCCGAAATACGTGCTGAGTTCGCAATCTCGACTTTTCCGGTAGCGATGATATCGCCTTCAACATGACCCGAGATGACGACGTTGTCGGCTTTGATAGTGCCCTGCCAATGGCCACTGCGCGCAAGAGATACGGTCCCCTCGATTTCGCAGTCACCATCGACTTCGCCGCTAACCTGGTAGTCGCCATTGCCTGAGATCACGCCCGTGATCCTGCAGCCTTCATTAATCAGGGTTGGTGCGCCGGCCGAACCGTCGCGAAAACGTCTGTGCTTTGACTCACTCATGCGGCGTAGTCTACTTACTCGCGGTACCCATAGCCAAGAGTTTCGACCGATACGAGTACACCTCCTTCAAACAACAAACGACGCATCAGCTTGCGAGGACCGAAATTGTAAATGTACTCGGTGATCACGACTTCCTGAGAAAACCCGTAGCCCGGAAAATGTCGTGCTGTCCAGCCGCCCCCGTAATTGCTCTCGATCGGTATATTGATGTTGCGCAGGGTACGGCCGATGTTGCGCATTGTCGTTGGCGCTCCACAAGCGCGGCGGACCTGCATTTCATGCATGTCTTTCGTGACGATCTTGTTGCCGCAGCGAAATGCGTGCGCAGGTGTTGTGACGAGGACCAGTAACAGCAAGAATGCTGCAACGCATGCAGGTGAGTGAAGTATCATCCTCATGGCCGTATCGTATCGCCGCGTGCTGACTGAATGTACAAGCATATCAGAGCCTGTGAAGGGTGAATGCCAAGATCAGACGTATCTCGTTGGTTATGGTAAAACAGCATGCTGGCCCGTTGTGACGGGCTGCTTTCGAAGGAATCGATATTGAAACAGGGTTTTGAGAAACGTCTGGAGACGGTTGCCACTGCCGGCAAAGACGTCCTGGTTGGGGGGCTAAAAGGTGTCGAGAAAGAATCCCTGCGCATCAGCCCAGATGGACTTCTTGCACAAACACCTCACCCGGCCGGCCTCGGGTCCCCGTTGACCAATAAATATATCACCACCGATTTTTCTGAGGCATTGCTCGAGTTCGTTACACCGGCCTTTACGACGACATGGGAAGCACTTCGTTGTATCTGCGACATTCACCAATTCACTTACTCAAATCTCGATGACGAAATGCTGTGGACGGCAAGCATGCCGTGCCGCATTCAAGCCGATCGAGAAATTCCGCTGGCACGATACGGTACGTCAAATGTCGGGCGCATGAAAACGATATACCGACGCGGTCTCGGGCATCGATACGGACGTCAGATGCAGGTGATAGCGGGTGTGCATTTCAATTACTCATTGCCCGAGACATTCTGGCCTGCATACCAGTCGGCGCTCGGAGGTGAAGGTAGCCTGAGAGACTTCCGTTCAGATCACTATCTGCGGATGATTCGTAACTTCCGGCGTATGGGTTGGATCGTCCTTTATCTTTTTGGGTGTTCGCCTGCCGTGTGCAAATCTTTTGCTGGTGCTGCAGCGAAACTGCCTTCGCTGAATGCCGACACCTGGTTCGAACCCTGGGCGACGTCATTGCGCATGAGCGACCTCGGCTACAGCAATCAGAATCAATCAAAAATTAACATTTCATTGAACAGCGTAGATGAATATGTTCGCGATTTGAGTAATGCAATTTGTACACCCGAACCTGCGTACGAGGAACTCGGTGTAAAGGTCGATGGGCATTATCGGCAACTCAATGCAAACTTGCTGCAGATTGAAAACGAGTACTACTCACCGGTTCGGCCAAAGCGCATTGCACGGTCAGGTGAGCAGCCGACAGCCGCGTTGCGTCGAGACGGAATCGAATATGTTGAGGTTCGCTCGCTCGACATTAACATGTTCGATCCTTCGGGCATCAACCAGAACACGATGCGTTTCCTGGAAGCGTTTCTGATCTATTGCCTGCTCGAAGACAGTCCTTCACTTGGTGAAGATGAGACGCAGGAGGCTGCACGTAATCATACGAGTACTGCCAAGCAAGGACGCCACCCGGAATTTCGCTTAATGCGCGATGGTAAGGCGGTTCGCTTGCGGGACTGGGCCGGCGAGATCGTCACCAAGGTCTCGGCAATCGCGGAGATGATAGACAGGCACGATGGTGACGACTCCTATGTGGCCGCAGTACGCCTGCAACAAAAAATTATTGATGATCCCGAAGCAACACCTTCCGCTCGTATTGTTGCGGAGCTGGAGAAAACCGGTAGCAGTTTCTTTGAGCTCACGCTCGGAATGGCGCGGTGTCACAGCGATTATTTTTCGTCTATCTCACCGTTAAGGGATTCTCAGGCTGCGTTGTTGGCGAATGAAGCCGCTAGATCAGTAGAGCGTCAAACGGACATCGAGGCAGCCGATAAGATCTCGCTCGATGAGTATCTGCAGCTATATTTCACGGCCTGTTAGTCGCCCGAAGCGCAGCCAGGAGCTCCAATCTTGTGCGGTTCGTCACAAAAACTGTTCCAGCATGTATGCCAAGCACCCCAATTTAACTAAACTTACCTGCATGTGCCTGATTTGGCAGGCGAATTGACGAGCGGTGGAGCTGTTTTGATAAAAACATTCTTTGTCGGAGTTTTGCTTGGTATAGCTGCAGCGGCGGGCGCTTTGTACGCGCTCCCTGTAGTGGACCAGGCGCGAGAGGTTTCAATCACCACGGTCGCGCCCAACGGCGGCAATGTCGAAGTGTTCCGCATCAACATTCCAACGGACCGGGTGATGATCGGCCCCCCGGGGCAGGCAACACCTGTGCCGCCGGGTCTGGAGTGGCCGGACATCGAAGTACTTGCCGGCATGCGTACGGAGATGTTCAAGATTCGTAACGCGCACGATGTCGTTATCGGTATCGCAATACGCAACGCAGCCACAAATGAAAATCAAGACGTTATCGATTGGGTGCTGCATTTTCCCGCACGCGGATCGGTGTTTGTCAATATGGATGCTGAACCGCAGGAAGGCGGCTATCGGATTGGTAGATTTCGAGCTGGTTCGCGCGAGTTCGCGACCCTCAACGGTGCTATGGTCGAGCGTTGGGTGGCAAACACATTTAATGAAGAGGGCGCTTCCGCAGGACACATCGAATTGATGGCAACCTACGTTAGTGAGCCTCAGCCCCCGGCCACGACAGAGGAGCCAGCCCAATGAAATACATTGTTGCACTGGCGCTTGGCTTGATCAGCGGGGCCGTGGTCTTCGCTGCCGCTATTGTTTACAACCCGTTTTCTGTCGACCGAGTACTCTCACCATTATCGGTTAGCGAGTCCGAACTCATTGTTTTGAATTACTCCGCGGTGCCTGCGGACAACATCATCTACACCAATAACGGTGAGTCGATGCAGAATCCCTATCCCGAAAAAGTATTGCAGTTATGGGAGGCACCAATTCGCAAGACGAATGCGATGGCAACCATCATGCGCGATGCACGCAATCAGCCAGCCGGCATCGGTATAAAGATTGCTTCGCTCTCCGAAAGCACCGACCTGTTGCGTGGCGAGGCGATCATGGACAGCATCTGGTACGTCTATACTCCCCGACATGGAAGCATGTTCATCCAGCAAACAGAAAATTACCTGCCTTTTGTTCGCGAAGTAGCCTTCCCGGCTTGGAGAAGTTCGGTGAATAGTTGGCGAGGAGTCTGGATGGGCAACATCACCGCTGGGCCTGGTGCACTTGGAATGGCCGCGGTCAGTGGTGCGTCTGGTCGGGTCAAGGGACTCGAATTAGATGGCGTTGAGTCTCTGTCGGTGCGTGCGTTCTCGGTCGATACGGGGTTCGTTTCCGCAGAAGGCCGATTGCTTATCGAGCTTCCTGCAGCAGCAGACGAAATAGAGGAAGGCCTCCTACCCTGATATCAAATCGCGAGGTCTTTAAGTGCAACCGTCGCATCATCCAGCAAGCCATGATCAATCTCATTGCGATCCGCTATCAGCTGCTTCGACTGCACAAAATCGCGTGGCGCGTTGATTGCGTCAACGGCAATCAGGCGATTTTCCATGAGGTACAGGCAAGAAAATGACCGTTCTGCGGGGTTGCCGCGAACGGCAACGCCATCGTAACCCTCAGAGAGTCCGGCTATCTGCAGCTTGAGGTCATATTGGTCTGACCAAAACCATGGAACCTGGCAGTAACTGGCATCCTTACCGCAGATATTTGCAGCTGTTGTTTTCGCCTGTTCGAGCGCATTGTGCACGGACTCCAACCGCAGTCGTCGATCATAGATAGCATTTGGGTGCGAGGTGCAATCACCCATGGCGTATATGTCCGGGTCCCCTGTTCGGCAGTGATCGTCGACAACGATGCCGTTTTCGACATCGAGCCCCGCTGCAGTCGCAAGTTCCGTATTTGGCAGGATACCAACACCAATTACTACGAGGTCAGCCGGGATCTCCTCATCATCTGACGTGGTCACTGACTTGACGCGCTTCTTGCCCTTGAGTGCCGATACGCTGGTCGACAGGCGAAATCTGACGCCCTGGTTCGTATGCTCGATCTGGTAGAAGTCGGAAATCTCGGGTGATACGACACGGCTCATCACACGATCCGCCATCTCGATCACAGTTACGACAAGCCCTGCTTGCTGAGCCACGGCCGCGACTTCAAGGCCGATGTAGCCGGCGCCAATGACCACGAGGCGTCGCCCCGACTGGAAGTCTTCGCGAATACCAGCGACGTCGGCGATGCTGCGCAGATAGTGAACACCTTGCAGTTTGGCGCCCTCAACCGGTAGCTTCCGCGCACGTGATCCAAGACCAAGCACCAGTTTGTCGTACGGAATTTCATCGTCGTCGCTGGAACGCAGACATTTCTTGTTCCGGTCTATTGCTGCAATCGAAGTGTCAAGTCGTAGTTCAACACCGGTCTCTTCGTAGAAGCCGGCCGGTTTGACCAACAAACGGTCGGCGTCCATTGCGCCCGCGAGAAATTTCTTGGACAGCGGGGGGCGTTGGTATGGCAGATAAGGCTCGTCACCGACCAGCACAATTCTGCCGGCGTACTTGTTCTGTCTGAGGCTCACAACCAACTGGCCGGCAGCATGGCCGGCGCCTGCAATGACAACTGTTTCGTTCAAGTCAAAGCTCCTAGACCGGCACAAGTGGCCACAAAATCGGCAGCAGCACCATAACGGTAATAAATACGACGATGGTCAGCGGCACGCCGACTTTCAGATAGTCGACAAAACGATATCCGCCGGGTCCCATAACCAGAATATTGGCCGGGTGCGAGATCGGGCTCGTGAAACTGGCTGACGCCGCCATTGCGACGGCCATCATTGCCGTTTCAGGTGCAACGCCGAGATCGCCCATGGCAGACAGCACGATCGGCGACATCAATACGACCAGGGCCGCAGTCGGAATAATCATTGTGGCCATGGCCGTCAGGATATAAAGACCCATGATGACCGGCCACGGCCCCGCTTCACCCAGCAGGCTCATCACCTGCCCTGCAAGATATGTTGCCGCGCCCGTGTCCTGCATCGCGGTGCCGAGTGGTAACATGCCGGCAATCAGGAAGATTGCACGCCAGTCGATTGCGCGGTAGGCCTGCTCCATGTTCAGGCAACCTGTGAGTACCATGATCGTGCCGCCGATGACCGCGGCTATCGAGATGGGCGCGTAGCCCAGCATGACGGTAATCACGACGCCGAGCATGATTGCGGCCGCCAGAGGCGCACGTCGTGTATCAGGCGGTTCCTGGCCCAGAGGCGTGAGGATCAGGAAGTCAGAGTCTGTAGACAGGAGTTGCAACCGGTCGCGCGGCCCCAGGAGGAGCAGGGCATCACCGATTTGCAGCTGCTCGTCGGCGAGTTCAGTACCGACGGTCTCACCTTCGCGCCAGATGCCTGCGAGTTCGATGCCGTAGCGCTCCCGAAAGTTGAGTTCGCCGACCGTTCGGCCTGCAAGTGAACTTCGCGGGTCGAGTGTGGCATCCATGAGCGTCAGGCGCTCAGACTCGAAAGCGGTGACATTGGCAGGAACCTTGGTATCGATCTCGAATTCCTGCAGGCCGCGCAGTACATCGAGGTCACTGTGTTGACCCTCGATTAGCAGCAGGTCCCCACCAAGCAGCACCTCGTCGCCACGCGGCATGACCGTGAGTTCACCGTCTCGGAATATCGCGATAACGCGGAAATCGAACACATCGGCAAGCCGGCTCTTGGCAAGAGTTTCCTCTGCAAGTCCGCTGTTTTTGGGGAGGCGCACAACAAACATGCGCTCGTCGGTGTGGAACTCTTCTGCCAGTTTGTCCTGGGACTGGATATCGACCGAGGAGAAATCGGCAAATTTTTCGAGTTGGGCGATGGACTCCACTTCCCCCTGAACCAGTACCTGGTCGCCTGCTTTGATTGGCACATAGGCCAGATTCGTAAGGCGATACGAGCCCCGGCGCATGATGCCGACCACAGCGACATCGAATCGAGTACGAAAAGCGGCGTGCCGAACGAGTTCCGATACCACGGGCGAACTCTCGGCAATCGTAACCGTTGCATAGACAACCTTTGCCGCCACCATGGACTTCAACACCGGGGCCTCGCGCTCGATGACAAGATCGGACCAGCGGCGCAACTCACGGAACTGGTCAACACGGCCCTGCACCAGCAGTCCATCACCACCCCTCAATACCGTCTGACGACCCGGGAGTGTCTCGCTGCGGCCAGCGCGGAGGAGTGAGAGAATGATCAGTCCGGTCGATGAACCGATGCGGCTTTCGGTGAGCGTCTTGCCAACGAGTATCGAGTCAGTGGGCACGCGCAACATGAACGTGCGCTCCTGCAGCTTGTAGCGCGCCCGCAGGCTGCGCTGACTCACATGTTTGTCACGGGCGGCCTTTTCCTTTGGCAGCATGAACCGGCCCGCCAGGGCGACGAAGAGTACGCCGACGACCATGACAACACCGCCAATTGGCGTGAAGTCGAACAGTTCGAATGGCTCGTAGCCATTCAGAACCATAGACTCGCTGATCAGGAGGTTAGGAGGCGTGCCGATCAGGGTCATGAGGCCGCCAAGCAAGGTTGAATAGGCAAGCGGCATCAGGAGGCGCGACGCCGGAATACGGGTGCGCCGCGCAACCTCGACTACCACCGGCAGCATAAGAGCTGCCACGCCAATGTTATTCATGAAGGCAGAAAGGACGGCGCCCGTGATCATGATGACGATGATCATCGCGAATTCCTGGCGCCCACCGAGCTTCATGACCTGCCGACCGATAATGTCGGCGATTCCCGTCCGGGTCAGGCCCTCACTCAGGATGAACATTGCCCAGACCGTGATTACGGCGCTATTACTGAATCCCGCAAAAGCTTCATTCGAATCGACAAGGCCGGTAATGGCGAGCGCACCAAGTACAAGGAGCGCCACGAGGTCCATGCGAATGACCTCGCTGATGAAAAGGACCAGCGAAATTGCAAGGATGGCGAGTACCAGTGCGATTTCGGCGGTCATGAAGCGCATTTATACACGACATGCAAGTTGTCGGCACCTTGTGCAAAACTGTATGCATGAAGTTGTCACATTCTTACAAAGTCCGGCGGCGCGGCCGACGAAGCAAAATTGACATTCGTGGCGTTCAATACAATGTGACCGAATGGGGTGACGCGTCTGCGCCGCTGTTCATTTATCTTCATGGCTGGGCCGATACAGGCACAACGTTCCAGTTTGTGGCCGATGCTCTGAATATGGACTGGCGCATAGTCGCGCCGGACTGGCGTGGCTTCGGTCGGTCCATGGCTGACTGCACGTCGTACTGGTTTCCGGATTACCTCGCCGATCTGCACGAATTGCTCGAGATTTACTCGCCTGACCAGCCGGCAAGTATTGTCGGTCACAGTATGGGCGGCAATATCGCCGCGTTGTACGCGGGGACAATGCCGGAACGAGTACGCGCCATCGTAAATGTCGAGGGGTTCGGACTGGTTGACTCGGACCCGGCAAATGCGCCGCTGCGCTATCGGCAGTGGATAGAGGCGGGGCACGCGGTACCCGCGTTTAGCGTGTACCCGGATGTTCATGCGCTTACCACAAGGATCGCAAAGCGAAATCCGCTTATGAGCGTCGCGCAGGCGGGGTTCGTCGCCCGGGCATGGAGCATTGAAACTGGTGATGGTCGAATCGAGCTGCGGGCGGATCCGCGCCACAAGCTGCCGAATCCGGTGTTGTATCGCCGTGCCGAAGCAGAGGCCTGTTGGAAAGCAATCAAGGCCGACACACTGCTGGTGAAGGGCGGGACAAGTGATCTTGCGAGGCGCTTTGACAGTGTTGACGGTATCTCCTGTCCCGGCGACGAAACTGTCGTCATAGACGGTGTCGGCCATATGCCGCACTTTGAGGCACCCCGGAAACTGGCGAATATCATCGAAGCTTTTCTGATCAAATACTTGTAAATACATCCAGTACTGTATAAAAATACAGATATTTATAGGGGTGTTCCGTGCAAGTTGCCGAGCAGGAATTTGATCATCTGGGCCTTCTGAATCCGGCGCAGCGGCTCGCCGCCGAATATGGCGAGCGGGGTGACGACGACGGGTTTCATGCGGGACCCTTACTGGTGATAGCGGGCGCGGGTACGGGCAAAACGATGACACTCGCGCATCGTGTCGCCCACATGATCATCGAAGGGGTCAGCCCTGAGCGGATTCTCTTACTGACGTTTACGCGTCGTGCGTCACAGGAAATGACGCGTCGCGTGGAGAGCATCGTGCGAGCTTCCGCGCGCGATGCGATTCCTCTGCCTGCCGGTGGTTTGCCCTGGTCGGGCACTTTCCACTCGATTGCAAATCGCCTGCTACGCCGCTTTGCGCGGAATCTCGGTTTGGATCCCGGATTTTCGGTTCTTGATCGTGGCGATGCCGCGGATATGATCGACGTTGTCCGGCATGAGCAAAAACTGACGCGGACCTCGCGACGCTTTCCAAAGAAAGACACCTGCCTCGCCATCTATTCGCGTTGCGTGAATACGCAAAGGCCGCTCGCAGACACTTTGGACGAAACATATCCCTGGTGCGCGGACTGGGCCGATGAGCTCGCGGAGTTGTTTCGACACTATGTGCTCCGCAAGCAGCAATGCCAGTCGCTTGATTATGATGATTTGTTGCTCTACTGGAGCCACCTGGTTGCTGAGCCGGAGTTCGCCGAGGAGATCGGGTCGTGGTTCGATCACGTGCTTGTTGACGAATACCAGGACACAAATCTCGTACAGGCACAGATCCTTAATGCCCTGAAGCCGGACGGCAGCGGTGTAACGGTCGTTGGGGACGATGCGCAGTCGATCTATTCTTTTCGCGCCGCGGACGTCGAAAACATTCTCGGTTTTCCCGATCAGTACATGCCGTCTGCGAAGGTGATAACGCTGGAGCAAAATTATCGCTCGACACAGCCGTTGCTCGACTCTGCCAATTGCCTCATTGCGGAGAGTGAGCGGCAGTACAGGAAGAATCTCTTCTCGGAGCGGCGGGACGGCGGTAAGCCGCGCTACATCACGGTCGAGGATGGAGATGCCGAGGCCGAGTACGTTGTTACCTCGATACTTGCCAATCGTGAACTTGGCATGGCGCTCAAGGATCAGGCCGTCCTGTTCCGTGGCGCGCATCACAGCGACAGGCTGGAGTTGGAGCTTGTGCGCCGCAACATCCCATACGTGAAGTTCGGTGGTCTAAAATTCCTTGAGGCCGCACACGTGAAAGACCTGCTGTCGGTACTCAAATGGGCGGAAAACCCGAGAAATGAAGTTGCCGCATTTCGGGTTCTCAAGTTATTGCCCGGTATGGGTCCTGCAAATGCGGCACGTTGTTTCGAGCGCCTTGCCGTCAATGAGCATTGTATTAGTGCGCTAAAGGAGTTTCGAGCGCCTGCTGCTGCGGCAGGAGAGTGGCCGGCCTTTTGTAGCCTCATGGTATCGCTGGGAGGCGCTGAGATCGGAGATCGCGGTTGGCAGTCGCAGGTCTCAGAGGTACGGCGTTGGTACCAGCCGCATCTCGAAAGGATTTACGACGGCATCGACACGCGCGAGGCGGACCTTGAGCAACTCGAGCAAATTTCGGGTCGCTATCCGACGCGAGAGCGGTTCCTGACCGAGTTGACACTGGATCCGCCGAGCGCAGCAGGGGACCTGGCTGGTGATCCATTGCTCGATGAGGATTACCTCATTCTTTCCACGGTGCATTCGGCCAAAGGGCAGGAATGGGAATCGGTGTTTGTACTCAATGTGACAGATGGTAATTTTCCGTCAGAGTTTGCGACCGGCAAGCCGGAAATGATCGAGGAAGAAAGGCGGCTGTTGTACGTGGCGATGACGCGCGCGAAACAATCTCTATCACTGCTATCGCCATTACGATTTCATGTGACGCAGCAGCGGCGTGATGGTGACAGGCATGTGTACGGTGCACGCAGCCGCTTCATGACAGATCGACTTCTGGCCACATTGGACCAGCGATTCGCGGGACGATCCGAAGCCGAGGGTGCGGCTTTCAGGGTGCGTTCTGACAAGCAGATAGACGTAGCCTCGCGAATGCGGGAGATGTGGTGAGTACAAACGCCGCTCTCGTGCATCCATGCACTCCGCGGCATAAATGCGTTCGTGCATAAAAAAAGGCGGTGGCAAATGCCACCGCCAATCGGTACGAAACAAACAGCATAAGGGATTATCAGTTTGTCACGTCAACCTTTTTCTTGATGATGCGCACTTCGTGGTTGCCCTGAGCCTGCTCATCACCACTCAATTTACTGCCGTCAATAAACATGACCTTGCCATCCTTGCCGGCGTCCTTTAGTACCTCTTCCAGGCGTGCCCGCGTCTCCTCATCAATCTCATCTCCCGAGATTATTGTGACGCCGTCACTGTCGTGCGTTTTGACGATCTTGACGCTTTTATGGCTTTCAACCATGACATCTTCAGACTCATGTCCGCCATGAATAAAGACTTTTGCGCTCTTGTCGTGCAGGACGTCGACGTCAATATCGCTCCCCATGTGCATTAGTTCGATGTTCTCGCCGTCGACTTCGATTTGCATGCCGTTTTCCGTGCGCGTCATGGTGATCTCGTTGCCATCATCGTCGACTAGCGTCTTGCTTTCCCCAATCTCGAGGTCATCGATCTCGGTACCATCACCGTGCCATTCAAAGTGTTCCTCGCCGTCGCCACTGATTGCAACGTCGATTTTCATCTTGTGTTGTTCGCCGGCAATAGCTGCGGTAGCGATCAGGCAGCCCCAAAAAAAGACCGTAAATGTCCTTAGCGTCACGAAATTCCCCATTTTTGTGCTATTTACATCTGTTTGATGCATGTGCCGAAGAAAAGGTTGCAAACGAATAGTTATAAGGCAAGGTATCCCAAGGAGGCGAGATGAATAATTCGATCAAAATGCAAGTTTCGGACGAGGAGTGGAAGGCTCGTGTTGACCTGGCGGCCTGTTACCGGATTGTTGCCATGTACGGTTGGGATGACCTCGTCTTTACGCATATCTCGGCGCGCGTGCCCGGTGGCGAAGATCACTTCCTGATTAATCCGTACGGCCTGTTGTTCGAGGAAATTACGGCCAGCAGTCTGGTCAAAGTCGACCTCGACGGGGAAAAGGTCCTGGATTCACCCCACCCCGTAAACCCGGCTGGGTTCGTCATTCATAGTGCGATTCATGCTTCGAGGGAAGATGCAGGTTGTGTGCTGCACACACACACGAAAGCAGGAATTGCGGTTTCGGCACAGGAGGACGGTCTCTTGCCGATTTCGCAGACCTCGCTTTTCCCTTACGTGACGCTCGGGTATCACAATTACGAGGGCGTTGCGCTGAACGACGATGAGAAACCTCGCCTGGTCGCTGACCTCGGCATGAACAATGCATTGATCCTTCGCAACCATGGTCTGCTAACCACGGCCCCTACCGTGGCAGATGCATTTCTCTTTATGTATGTACTGGAAACCGCCTGCCAGATTCAGATTATGGCGCAGTCAGGGGGCAGCGAGCTGGTACAGGTGCCAGAGCCTGTTATTGCAGGCATCCAGGCGCAGGCGGAGCAAGTAACAAAAGGTCTGGGCGGTGCTCTCGTCTGGCCGGCCCTGTTACGCAAGCTTGATCGGCGAGACGCATCTTTTCGCGATTAGCTCAGGAAGATTCTGTACGCCGGGTTATCGCTTTCTTCCCAATGCGTGTAGCCGAGTTCGGCAAGATGTACTTCGAGTTTTGCGGTCTCCTCCTGCGGTACATCGATACCCGCCAGGATCCGGCCGTAGTCCGAACCATGATTGCGATAATGAAACAGGCTGATGTTCCATTGGGTGCCGATGGCATCCAGGAAGTCGAGCAGGGCGCCCGGGCGTTCGGGAAACTCGAAACGAAACAGGCGTTCGTTGCTTATACCGGGTGACCGCCCTCCCACCATGTGGCGTACATGAAGTTTTGCCATCTCATTGTCGCTCAGATCTTCAACCGGGAACCCCGCGCCCCGCAGTTTTGCAAGCAATGCTTTGCGTTCCTGCAGACCCTTGCTGAGCTGAATTCCAACAAAAATGTGGGCATTGCGATCATCCGAATAGCGATAGTTGAACTCGGTGATGCCCCGCCGTCCGACGGCCTCGCAGAAGCGGCGAAAACTACCGGGCTGCTCCGGAATCTCGGCCGCGAGCAACATCTCGGTTTGTTCGCCGACGGCCGCGCGTTCAGCGATGTGGCGCAGCCGGTCAAAGTTGACGTTGGCTCCACAGCTGATTGTCACAAAAGTCTGTCCGTTGGCATTCTGCGCGGCTGCGAACTTCTTTGCCCCGGCAACCGCGAGGCCACCCGCGGGTTCGACTATGGAACGCGTGTCCTCGAAAATATCGCGGATTGCAGCGCAGATCTGGTCGGTATCTACCGTGATGATTTCGTCCACGAGTTCCTGGCAAAGCCGAAATGTCTCGTCGCCGACGCGCCGGACGGCGACGCCGTCGGCAAAAATGCCAACGTGATCGAGTGTGACAGGAGCGCCAGCCGCGAGCGATTTGCTCATCGCCGCGGAGTCTTCCGGTTCAACACCGATGATGCGAATGTCGGGCTGTGTCTGCCGCACCCACGCGGCAATTCCTGCGATCAGGCCGCCGCCGCCAACAGGCACAAACAGAGCGTCGATCTTCTCGCCAACCTGCTCGAGGATTTCCTTGCCGATCGTGCCTTGGCCCGCAATGACATCGGGGTCATCGAATGGATGGATGAACACCAGGCCCTCTTTTTCCCCGAGTTCGCGCGCGTGCGCATATGCATCGTCGTAGGTGTCGCCATGCAGGACAACTTCGCCTCCGAGCGACGAAACCGCGTCGGATTTGATCGACGGCGTTGTGACAGGCATGACGATGACCGCGCGAGTACCGCGCCTTTTTGCTGCCAGCGCAACCCCTTGTGCATGATTTCCCGCCGAACTGCAGATGACGCCGCGGCTGACCTCATCGTCCGTTAGGCGAACGATCCTGTTATAGGCTCCGCGCAATTTGAATGAGAAGACAGGCTGCAAATCCTCGCGCTTCATCAGGATTCGGTTGCCAAGACGCTCAGACAGGTTCTTCGCGAGCTCCAGTGGCGTTTTGTCCGCAACGTCGTAAACCTGTGCGTTGCGAATCCTGTCCAGGTATTCGGTCGTGTTCATTGCGACCTTATCGCATACCGCGGCGTGTACCGCAAAGGTCCGGCTCGCAGCCGTTTTTGTTGCGGTGGTAATCATCTCCGCACCCTCTCATAATACGGGCGTGAACAAACTCCTGATTAGCAACGTGCGACTCGTCAATGAAGGCGAGATCAGAGATGTCGATGTTTTCGTTGAAGGCGACAGGATCGCCCGGATCGACAGTAGCATCAGGGTGCCGGAAGGTGCCCGTGTGATCGACGGCGGCGGCAAATACCTGCTGCCGGGTATGATCGATGATCAGGTGCATTTTCGCGAGCCTGGCCTGACACACAAGGGAGACCTCGCTACCGAGTCAGCAGCTGCCGCCGCCGGTGGCATTACGAGTTTTATGGACATGCCGAACGTTAATCCATTGACGACGACTCGTCAGGCGCTCGCCGACAAATACCGAATAGCAGCCAATCGTTGCACCGGCAACTACGGGTTTTACCTGGGCGCGACGAATAGCAATATCGAAGAGATCAAAGCGCTTCAGGTCGGCGAGGCATGCGGAATTAAAGCCTTCATGGGTGCCTCTACGGGTGACATGCTTGTTGACGATCCTGACACGCTCGACAAGCTGTTTGAGCATGCGCCGGTGATTGTGGTGACGCACTGCGAAGATTCGCCGACCATTTGGGCAAATGAAGATGCAGCGAAAGAGAAGTTTGGCGAAGAAGTACCTTTCACCGAGCATCCCAAAATTCGTTCGGCGGAGGCCTGCTACGCGTCTTCGAGCATGGCGATCGACCTTGCTCGTCGCCATGATTCGTTGTTGCACGTCCTGCACCTGACAACTGAAAAAGAAATGGCTTTGTTTTCGAGCGCACACCGTTCGGAAAAACGCATCACGGCCGAGGTATGCGTCCATCATCTCTGGTTCGACGAATCCCGCTATGAACAGCTTGGCGCGAAGATCAAGTGCAATCCGGCGATCAAGCGAGCGGAAGATCGCAAAGCGCTTATTAAAGCGCTCAATGATGGCCGCATAGATATCGTTGCGACGGACCATGCGCCGCATACGGCCGAGGAAAAAGAGGGTACTTACTTCAAAGCGCCCGCCGGCCTGCCGCTGGTGCAGCACGCGTTGCTGACTTTATTCGATCTGGTCGCGGCCGGGCAGATCAGCCTGGAACTCCTGGTTGACCGAGCCTGTCATGCGTCGGCGGATCTGTTTGGCGTGCAGGAAAGAGGCTATGTCAGGGAAGGCTGGTTTGCCGATCTCGTGATCGTAGATCCTGCAACGCCGTATTGTGTCACGGCAGAAAACGTACTCTACAAGTGCGGTTGGTCGCCGTTTGAGGGCCACGAATTTTCGGCCTCGATCGACACAACGATAGTCAATGGCAAAGTCGTTTATCGCGACGGAAGTCTCACAGGTGTGATTCCGGGACGAAGTCTTGAGTTCTCGCGGGCCAGATAGACAAGTGACGATTGTTTACTTTCTGGTAGATCCCGTTATGCTGGCGCCAGAAAATGAAGCCCACAGACACATCTAATCCAGAGTATTTTCACAAGGTCGTTGACTGCCAGTGGGGCTGTCCGGCGCACACTGATGTTCCCTCATACATACGCATGATCGCGCAGGGGCGTTTCAGCGATGCGTATATGGAGAATCGTCAGTCGAACGTATTCCCCGGAATTCTCGGACGTGTTTGTGACCGTCCCTGCGAGCCCGCTTGCCGGCGTGGTCGCGTTGAAGACAAGCCTGTAGCGATCTGCCGTCTCAAACGCGTTGCGGCAGACAACCGCGACGACATTGTCGAGCGTTTGCCGAAGTCACCCGAGAACAGCAATGGCAAAAAGGTGGCCCTGATTGGCGCGGGCTGCGCGTCGCTGACCGTTGCCAATGACCTGCGTCCGCTCGGATATGAAATCACGATATTCGAGGCTCTCGATACGACCGGCGGCCTCATGCGCACCAACATCCCATCGTTCCGATTGCCGCCCAATGTAATTGATGAGGAAATCGGATACATCCTCGACAT
>CALDZH010000137.1 GCA_937944275.1 uncultured Woeseiaceae bacterium | reverse complement strand
TTTGCGCCGGAACTACGCACGGCGCGCCTGCACCTCAACGCTGCTGCCGATCATATACAACAGGAAACCCCGGACTTCGCAGCGTATTTGCGCAATCGCGCACGCGACCTTTTGAGTGGCGACTACGAATCAGGCGATGCCTCGTGGGTCGGCGGTGATTTCGATGGGCTGAATGTGGCGTTTGGCAGCTACGAGACTTATGACGATAAACTTCGCGGCGTCAAAGCGAGTTACGGCGTAAGCGTGCTTGCCCGCGACGCTGAGAAGAGTCGCGCCCTGGAGAGCGCAATCACTGGCCTGCAGGCGATCGAAGACTCGCTTCCCTATGACCATCACAAAACAGTCCGGACGCGAATTCCGGTCGGCGTGTACAACATCATCGCCGACTTTGGGCAGTCAAGGGGCGGTAATACGGCAACCATCCTGCCCAACGATCCCGATCACACGCGCAAGTACGGCAGGACGATACTGTTGCGCCATAACATCATGACGCACCCGGATCTCTTCGCTAATCGAAAAATGCGCTTCGACGCGGTCGTCGATGCGTGTTGCCGAGATCACCTGACAACTGAAGGCGGCTTCAATCGAACCCTGTGGCATGAGATTGGCCACTATCTCGGCGTCAGCATGACGGCTGACGGCCGCGATCTGAGCGCTGCTTTGGCCGATTACGCTGATCTTCTCGAGGAATTGAAGTCTGACCTGGTGTCACTGCATGCCGCACCGGCGCTCAAGGCCAGCAACTACCTGAACGACGAAAGCCTGCAAGCGCTTTACGCGGACGGTATTCGACGCACGCTACAAATCGCGCAACCTCGAGCGGATCAGCCGTATCAGAATATGCAGCTCATGCAGTTCAACTATTTTTCGGAACACGGCCTGATCACGCCAGATCCGGATACAGGCTTGCTCAGAATCAACTACGACCGATACCCGGTCGTCGTAAAGGCACTATTAGAGAAGGTCCTGCAGGTGCAGCGAGCGGGCGACTATGAACTGGCACAGCAATTTGTAGCGCGGTGGAACTACTGGGACGAGAATGTGCATGGCGTGCTCGCGGAGCGCATGCTCGCGACGAACGCACCGCGCTTCACGCTGGTGCGATTTAAGGCCTTGCAGGACTAGCGAGACTTGCCGGCGATCTCACCCGAATACAACGGCGCCAACGGCAAACAAGCCGCAAGCAACCAGGACGGTGGATAGCGAGAATCTCAGCATTTTGAACATCATTTCATTTCCCTCGGGAGGCGTTTTTAGGCGGCAATCCTATGAGTTCAAGAAAAGTCGAAGCGTGGAGTCGGTCACATTTGCAACACGAGTAGGTAGTATCCACAGGCGCGGGGTATTGGGGTCGGGTCGAGAATTATGAACAGGGTGATTCGGTCTGGACGCCTGTCGCAAACACGGAGCGTGAGAATTGCAGCAAGTCACAAGTCTGCAGCGTTCTTTGCCAGGTTTGGAGCGGTCGCTATTTCATCGACGAAAGATGGCTGGTGACCGGGTATGGACCGCGTCGATATGGAGCTTGCGCTCTAAGCTGTCGTGTTATCCATGTATGGTTATCGCCGAAGCTCTTCGAGTGGCGCCGTGTAGATTCTCTCGAAGATCTCGATCATGCGAACTTCGATCTCAGAAAGAAAGTGATCGACGTCCGGGATCTCCCTGAACGTAAAAAAACCTTGTTCCAGGAATTCCTGGAGCGCGCCGAAGCCTGCCGCATGAGCCGGGGCTCTCATTGCCCGCAGGGTTATTCCAATCATCGGCATTTCAATGAGTGACTCGAGCGTCCTGCCCAACTCGGTAATCTTGTGGACAAGGCTAACGCACTCATCAAGTGAACTGGCGTCGCGGCAGGCCACGCAATATTCGTGTTCGGTAATTGGCGCCGGGAGATCCTTATCAACGATCAGGCATCGCCAGATCGCCAGGTTTATTTCCAGAACCCGGGCGTTCACCTCCGCCGTTGCGGCAACGGTCACTAAAGCCCGAAACGGCAACATCGTCGTTATGGCTGGCGCAGCGCGTTCCAGATCGTGGTCACGGTTACTGATACCTATGCCGGCAAGGTCGCTAATGATGAAGTTAATCGCTTCCGCGTAGCCGGTCCGAGCATGCAAGTCACCGAACAATGGGAGCAGGTAATCGAGCTGCCAGCCGGTGAAGTACTCGTAGCTTTGCCGCAGACGTTCGTCATGCATGTACTCGACATGCAGTTCGTTACATCGCCGAATCTGTTGCCGGTATTGCTTAGCTGCTGCTTTTTTCTTTAACGAGGACATGCTGGATACTCAAAACCAATGGCATGGGGGAAAGCCTGGGGTTTGCGGCACCCTGGTGCCCTTTCGCCCTTCAGATCATGCGACTCTGCGCAAACCCAAGCACTTTCCTGCAGTGCGGACAGAAGAACATGCTGTTTTTCCCCGCAATGAAAGGAACACCACTGGTCTTGGCATAAACCTCGGTTAGCTCCTTGCTGCAGTGACAGCACAGTGGCGTGAGGTCGTTACGCTTGACGATGGTCATTGAATTCGCTTTAGAGGCGCCCATGACGTTCTCCTGCATTAGCTATGCCTTGGCATACCGGCGAGAATCAATGTGCAGTAGCCGACCCGCCATTTTACCGCCGGCATTCTGTTTTCTGCCAGAAAGGACTGTTTGGTTGCGCGGACCGGAACGTCCGGCCTTACCTTCCGATGTGTTGCGAACCGATGTCGGAAATCGTACGTGCGCCCATTTGTCCCATTACCATGGCGAGCTCGGCATTTAGCATCTCCAGGACCTTTTCGACGCCCGGTTGGCCGAAAGCCGCCAAACCCCAGATATACGCGCGGCCAATAGACACGGCGTTCGCGCCCATTGCCAGCGCCTTGAATATATCGGTGCCGCGACGAAAGCCGCTGTCAACGATGACCGGAACGCGGCCATCAATCTCGGCGACGACTTCCGCCAGGCTGTCGAGAGAACCGCGACCGCTGGCTTCGGCACGGCCGCCATGATTGGACACATAAACGGCGTCAGCACCATGCTTCACGCAACTCGCAGCGTCCTCTGCGGTGACGATGCCTTTGAGCACGATTTTCATCGACGTTGTCTCGCGTATCTGCCTCAAGTAGTCCCAGGTCATGCCGGACATGTCCCAGTCCGCCGACTTTGAACCGGTGCCCGAGTACATTGGCTTGCTTGCTATCCAGGCATCAGGCCCGGCACCATGACAGGCGCTGCAATCTCGATCGTCGGCCCGAGAGAACTGGCCAAGCAAAACCCGTTTGTTTTCCACATTGAGGTCGACGGTCAATACCACGACTTCCGCGCCGGCGTCTTCAGCGCGAAGCAACATGGTCTTTGCCGTCGACCATTTATTCGTTGGATAGAACTGAAACCAAACTGGTTCGCCGCGTGCATCAATCACGTCTTCAATTGAATGCGTCGACACGTTCGACAACATCTGCAGGGTCCCTTTGGCCCGCGCAGCGCGTGCGCTTGCGAGTTCGCCTTCGGCATGAAATGCTTTTTGGCTGCCAACCGGCGCCATCAGGATCGGCGAGCCAATCGATTGATTCAGCAGTGTGGTGTCCAGGCTGACGTTGGACGTGTCGACCATTCGCATCGGGCGCAGGTAGACACGCTCGAACGCCTCCCTGTTAGCAGCAAGTGTTTCGTTGCCGTCTGTCCCTGTCGCCAGGTAACCGTAGTGTGATGTCGGCAGGACCTGTTTTGCGACATTGTGAAAATCAAAAACGTCGAGTGCGTCCGCCGGCGACTTTATCAGGTGCTCCGGCAGGTCTATCGAATCCAGCGTCTCTTCGGCGAAGAGCCTTCCCGCCTCGGTTAACCCGAGTAGCGGGCTTGCCGCAAGAAATTGCAAAAACTGCCGCCGTGCCAACGCTTCCATAAACGCCCCTATGTCCGAGTAATGGCCGCCCGAATTTCGTTCGTGACAGTCTGCCTCGAACGAGCGGTCGTCGCTCTTTAGTTTAGCAGTCCCAAAGCCACTTGAAACAAACCTGCTAGCTGTTTCTGATCTTGCCAGCCGAATACAAAACGATTGCTATTGTCAGACATGCCACCAATGACACGGGCAACAGCCAACTTACTGCGGTCTCGGCAACAATGGCCCATTGCGTTCCGTGTTCATTATGAAAAAGTCCTGATGGGTTAAGTTTCCAGTCTGCAAACGTCATCGCCGCCGAGACGATAACTCCAAGCAGAACGCCGTAGCCTGCCGAAAGTTTCAAGATACGAGCAGTCATTGTGTAATACGAAGATTCTTTCTTTTACCAGAGCACCGTTTGCTACGGTATGCTTTCTGACACTAACCGGCAACTCCGATTCCTGATGGCACTACCAACGATTAGAGTATTCATACTCAGCATTGCTTTGTTGGCGGCTGGATCCTGTTTTGCACAGGAGATTACGCCGCGCGCCTACTGGCCTGCACCAAAAGGAACAAAGCTGCTTGTGTTTGCCTATGGTCATCAGGCGGGAGATGTCATCACCGCGGCTTCTTTGCCGGTAGAGGGCGCGGAGTCGCGTAGCAACTCCGTCATTCTCGGTTACCAGACGACACTCAGTTTGTTCGGGCGAAGCGCCAACCTGCGGTTCGAGATACCCATCGCTTCGGGTTCTACGCGCGCGAACCTTGAGGGACTGCCCGTACGCAGAGACGTTAAGGGCATGGGAGATATTGCCGCGACTTTATCGGTTAACCTTCTGGGTGCGCCGTCTCTGAGTCCCGAGGCATTTCAGTCATTTCGAAAACAGCCGCGACCTATTCTTGGTCTGGGTATCAAGATAGTCGCTCCCACCGGTCAGTATGACGATGACAAACTCGTCAACATCGGCAGCAATCGCTGGTCCGCACGAGTACGGCTTGGCTACATCCAGCCGCTTACTGATCGCTGGGTTCTGGAATTGTCGGCAGGAACCTGGTTCTTCCAGGATAATAAGGATTTTGTAAGTGGGGTCCGCGAACAGAAACCCGTCACCGCGTTCGATTTCAGCCTTATTCGAAGAATCCGCCCCGGGTTCTGGGCGTCCCTTGACGGAACGCATTATATCGGCGGTCGTACGACGGTCGACGACACAATCAACGTGGATTATCAGCGAAATTCAAGATTGGGTTTCTCGGTAGCCTACCCCTTCGCGAACCGTCACCTATGGAAGTTCAGCTTCACCAACGACATCAGGACGGAGTTTGGTGGCGACTACAATACCGTCACCCTTTCGTATGCTTATCGCTTGCGATGAATCTTACTGGCTGCCGTTGGTGTCGTCGCCCGCGGTGCGCGCAAGCAGGAATAAGCCGAATAATGCCCAAACTGCGATTAGCGGCAGGACAATCCAGTAATCCGTCTCGTCGATATTCCAACCTGACGCATCACGCGCATCAACTGCTGTCGCAAGCACAACTACCGGCCAGTACACCGTTATACCGAGCGCGGCACTAAGCACGACTCGCCACCATGGGAAAGCCAGAAGTTGACCGATCAACCCAATGCCGAGCAAGGGTATGTAAATGACGAGGTCGGAAAACGCGAAACCATACCAGAAGGCTGCGCCTACCTCGGTAATCGTTTGTGCCGATTCCTGGGTCCCCATTCGAACACCCAGTTCATAATCAAACGCGGGAATTGCCTGTGCGTAGACAAGATAAGCCAGTAGAAGCCACCCTGGAATCTGTAGCCACCAGCGCTCTATCCCCCGGGACATTGCGCCTTCTCCTATCAACCGTCGAACGTGGCTGTAACAATACTCGAACAGACCTGGCAAGCGCCATAAGCGGATGGTGGTATCTTGTCACGCAGCGTGAGGAGGGTGAAATGCACGACGAGACCAAGGCTATCCATATTCCCAACCGGCGTTTGCAAGGTTCCGTCGCGCCGCCCATTTAGCTTTCTACAACCTATTAGCATGGTCCTTCCGGTGAACTCATACATGGTTTCGAGTATGTCCGTGGTAACAATCCTAATGTCGATGATCTCGGATGAAGCAAATACCCGGCTGGCTCGCGGGGTATGCGGGCCTGGGTCATTATCGTGCTTCGCAATATCCGGTTGGGCATTCAAACGATTTTTTCAATCGACCAAGTAACAGGTGGTTTGTCGATATCTCTCTCGTTTAGCTTCACGTTTTTTTTGTTCATTTCATCAAACTGTCCTGCCCGACTTGAAAATAGTCGCAGTGAATAGCGCTCGCGCATTTGCCCAACAATTCCTGTAGGGTTTCCGAGCGACTAATTCGAACACGTTGAATATGCGGCCGAGAAATCTCCTGAACAGCCGTCGCGGCAGACTATCCGCCTTCGGCATCCTGTACATATCCGAGGGCATTCCTTACGGATTTTCATCGACTGCACTGGTCGCATTCATGCGTATCGAAGGTTTGTCGCTCGAACAGATCGGTGCGTTCGTTGCGGCGATATTTATTCCGTGGTCGTTCAAGTGGGTATGGGCACCGATGATCGACATCATCAAGCTCAAGCGATTCGGCGGACGCAAAGCCTGGATCACTTTCTGTACCAGCATGATGATCGTCACCCTGGTCTTCGTCGCGGTTGTCGATTTCGTTGCCGACTTTAAGCTCCTGCTCTGGATGATCGTCCTCAACAACTTTTTTTGTGCGACGCAGGACGTCGCTATTGATTCGCTTGCCGTAAGCAAGCTGCGGCATGATGAACGAGCGACCGGTAACGGTTTCATGTTTGGTGGGCAATATCTTGGTATTGGACTTGGCGGCGGCGGCGCACTATTTGTATCCGGCCTTTGGGGTTTCAATGCGTCGCTGATTTACATCTGCGGATTGATGTTGATCAACCTGCTGTTTGTTCTCGTCTTCATCCATGACGATGATGCGAAGGTGCCCGATGCGCCGCGTCGAGTCAGCGCTTTCACACACTTCGTCGGCACGCTGGGAGCGTTTGTACGTGACCTGTATACAGGTTTTATGGAGTCTGGCTCGGGACCCAAGTTCGGCCTGCTCTTCGCGCTGCTGCCGGTCGGTGCGATGGCCCTTGCGTATGCGCTGCTTGGAACAATACAGGTTGACTACGGTTTGACCGAGATACAGATATCCCGGCTCTCCATCGCGGCTTCTTTTACTTCCGGTTTCGGCTGCGTGATCGGCGGCATGCTGGGTAGCCGCTTTGGCATTAAGCGCGTAACCGCGACGTTCTACGTCATGACTATTATTCCAACGCTGCTGCTGGCCAACCAGATTGCAGCAGTTGGTCTGACTGATATTTCATTGCTTCTTCTGTGCGCAACTATTCTCAGCCATAGCCTGCTTTTTGGGATGGCCTACGCAGTGCGCATTGCCATTTTCATGGGAATGACGAATCCGGCCGTAGCGGCTACGCAGTTTACGGCGTACATGGCGCTGTCAAACGTTGCGATCAGCGTCGGCAACTACTGGCAGGGTGCCGTTGCCGAGCGGATGAATTACCAGACTGCGTTATACGTGGACGCAGCCCTCGTTATCCTGGCGCTGTGCGTCATACCGTTCCTCAAGAACCGTGAAGAAAAGAAGCGGCCTATTGTCGTGCCCAAAAACGTAGCGGTGGCCAGAGCGGGCCTGAGTGATTGAAACGCGGGCGGTCAGGCGAGGACACATTAACTACGCAGAGTTAAGTAAT
>CALDZH010000136.1 GCA_937944275.1 uncultured Woeseiaceae bacterium | reverse complement strand
CATTGCCGAAGTTGTGTCACTTGCCGATCAAGGTGTGTGCGAAGTAAACCTCCTTGGCCAGAACGTCAACGCCTACCGTGGTCCGATGCACGATGGTGAGATTGCCGATCTCGCTACGCTCATCTATTACGTGGCCGAGATTGAAGGTATCGAACGTATTCGCTTTACAACTTCGCACCCGGTCGAGTTTACCGACAGTCTTATCCAGGCCTATGCTGAGGTGCCGAAGCTCGCGAGTTACTTGCACCTGCCGGTTCAGCACGGCTCCGATCGGGTGCTTGCCGCCATGAAGCGCGGACACACGATTCTCGAGTACAAGCAGAAAATTCGTAAGCTGCGCGAAGCGCGCCCGGATATTTCGCTGAGTTCGGATTTCATCATCGGGTTCCCGGGCGAGACGGACAAGGATTTTGAGCAGCTTATGAACGTGGTCGCGGAAGTTGGTTTTGATCAATCGTTCAGCTTTATTTTCAGTGCACGGCCGGGCACGCCGGCCGCATCACTAAGCGATGAGACTCCGCTCGAAGTGAAGAAAGAACGGCTGCAAATTCTGCAGACGCGCATCAATCAGCAGGCAATGGAGATCAGCCGTTCGATGGTTGGTTCAACCCAGCGCGTGTTGGTTGAGAAACTGTCGAAGAAAAGCGAGCGCCAGGTGTCGGGGCGCACCGAAAACAGCCGTTGGGTAAACTTTGACGCCGATCCTTCCGTTATCGGGCAGTTTGTTGATGTGACAATAACCGAGGCACTGCCGAATTCGCTGCGCGGGCGACTTGCGAACAAAGAAGCCGCAGCGTAGTCTCGTATCCGATGGTCTATTGTTTTAATAGATTTCTTGCCGAGTTTGGCAACACTCCTGTCGTCCTGACAGGCAGTCCCCTGCGCAGAGGTTACAAATACAGATTTTGAATGCTGTCCAGATTTCTCGGGACATAGTTCTCGAGCCTGCCGATAACAACCGCTTAGCCAATCTTTGCGGTCAGTTCGATGAACATTTGCGGCAAATCGAAAGCCGCCTCGATGTTGAAATTGCCAGTCGCGGTAACCGTTTCAGGGTTACGGGGCAACCCGGCGCTGCCGAAGTTGGGGGCGACGTGCTGTCAAAGTTGTTCGCGATGACTGATCACGAGCGACTCGATCCCGAACGCGTGCACATGCTGCTTCAGGAGTCATTTATGGATGACGCGAAAGACGATGCGACGGACGGCGACGCGACAGAAGACGAGTCAATACAGACGCGGCGCAAATTGATTCGACCACGAGGTGCAAACCAGACTGCTTACATGAAGAGCATTCGCACGCATGATCTCGCATTCGGTATTGGGCCCGCTGGTACAGGCAAGACCTACCTCGCCGTTGCGGCGGCGATTGATGCGCTCGACTCCGAAAAAGTTCGGCGCATAATCCTTGTGCGCCCTGCTGTCGAAGCTGGTGAACGGCTCGGGTTCTTGCCGGGCGACCTGTCGCAGAAAGTCGACCCCTATCTGCGGCCGATGTATGACGCGCTGTATGACATGATCGGGGCAGAACGCGTGACGCGCCTCATTGAACGCAACGTGATTGAAATCGCGCCGCTCGCATTCATGCGTGGTCGTTCGCTGAATGAATCGTTCGTTATTCTCGACGAAGCACAAAACACAAGCGTCGAGCAGATGAAGATGTTTCTGACGCGTATTGGTTTCGGCTCGCGCGCAGTTGTTACAGGCGATATAACTCAAATCGACCTGCCGAATGGGCAGGTATCGGGCCTCAGGAATGCTACGGAAGTGCTGCAGGATGTGACGGGCGTTTCCTTCACATATTTCTCGCCAAAAGATGTTGTTCGTCACCAGCTGGTACAACGAATTGTCAAAGCCTATGAAGCAAATGAAGGTACTGGTTGACGTATTCCAGGCCTGCGACGACGACACTATCCCCGCAGCAGACATAGTCAGAAACTGGATAGTCCGGGCGGCAAGAGCGGCAGGTAACCCAAGTGATGTCGATGTGTCGGTACGGATCGTCAATGCGGAGGAAAGTCGTGCGCTGAACCACGAATATCGTGGTAAGGACAAGCCGACCAATGTCCTGTCCTTTCCGGCGGGCAGGATCGAAGGCCTGCCGGACGAGGTGCCCGTGCAGCTGGGAGATATCGTCGTCTGCGCGAGCGTCGTCAGGGATGAAGCAAGCGAACAGGGCAAGGCGGTCGCGGATCACTGGGCGCATATGCTGGTACATGGCACCTTGCACCTGATGGGCTACGATCATCAGACCGATGTGGAAGCCGCGGAAATGGAAGCGCTCGAGACAAGTATCCTGATAAATAGCGGGCTCAAGGACCCGTATCTGGCGTCAGGCCAGAACTGCTAGAATTAGATGACTATGAACGAAAAACCTCCCAGTACTACCGGCTCGGGTTCCCCTGGCCTGGTTGCGCGCATACGGCGCGCATTCAGCGGCGAACCCTGGAGCCGAGATGAAATTCAGACATTCATTGAATCCGAAGTAGAGCTCGATGCCGAAGAGAAAAGCATGCTCACGGGCGTACTCGAAGTGTCCGAGACGCAAGTACGTGATGTCATGGTGCCGCGCTCGCAAATGGTCGTCATCGACATTGAAGATGAATTTGATGAGATTCTCGCAATGATCGTGGAATCCGGGCATTCGCGTTTCCCGGTCATTGGCGAAGACCGCGATGAAGTGTTGGGTATTTTGCTGGCAAAGGACTTGCTGCGTTACTTCGGGTCCGATGCGGCTCGCGAATTAACAATTCGGAAACTATTGCGCCCCGCATCCGTGATCCCCGAATCAAAACGGCTCAATGCGCTACTCAAGGAGTTTCGTGCCAGCCACAATCACATGGCAATCGTAGTGGATGAGTATGGTGGTGTTGCCGGACTGCTGACTATCGAAGACGTTCTCGAGGAAATTGTCGGAGAAATCGAGGACGAGCACGATGATGAGGAGGCAGCGTTCATTCGTCCTGACGGTGACCGCAATGGCAAACCCAGTTTTGCCGTGCGGGCCCTGACACGTGTCGAGGACTTCAACGACTATTTCGAAGTCGAGCTCGAGGACGAGGAGTACGATACGATCGGCGGCCTGGTAATGCATGAGCTCGGACGTTTGCCACGCCGGGGCGAAAAGGTGAATTTCGGCGGGTTTGAGTTTGCCGTCGTCAAAGCGGATAAGCGGCGTATCGATGCGCTGCAGGTGCAACGGCTGGGCGACTGACAGCGTGGTGAAAGATGCTCACCCGATATTTCTGCTTCCCGCAGACAAACCAGGATTGAGCCACCTGGTTGCGTTTGTACTGGGGGCGTCTACAACGCTTGCGTTTGCCCCTTTCAGTTGGTCACTGCTGGCGCCGTTGCTGATTCTCCCGCTGCTTTTTATCTGTCTGACAGTGTCGCCTCGCGATGCGGCAAAGCATGCATTCTGGTACGGGTTCGGCCTGTTCCTGACGGGTACCTACTGGATCTACATTTCGGTTCATGTGTTCGGCAACGCAGCACTCTGGATTGCGCTTCTGCTGATGGTTGGCCTGTCACTGATAATGGCGGGGCTGGTGTCGATTTCAGGCTGGTTAGTCAGCCGACTGTCGCAGGGTGAGTCATGGCGGCTGCTGGTCATCGGCCCGGCGGCCTGGGTATTGATCGAGTGGACCCGCAGCTGGGTGCTGACGGGGTTTCCCTGGATGGCACTGGGGTACGGTCAGATCGATTTGCCGTTAGCCGGCTGGGCACCGGTGATTGGAGTTTACGGTGTTTCATTCATGCTCGTCCTGAGCGCGGCTGCAGTTATTCCGACATTGATGGCGACATCGTTTGGCGGCCGTGTTGGCGGAATTGCCATGATCGTTCTTCCCTGGATCGTTGGCGGGCTTCTGTCGCTCGTTGACTGGACCGAGCCGACTGGCAAAACGCTGCGCGCGAGCATCGTTCAGGCCGGCGTTTCGCAGGACAAGAAATGGCAGCGTGATCAGCTACGTCCGATCATGGAGTACTACCTCAGCTCCACGTTGAGCGTTGCAGACAGTGACATCGTGTTGTGGCCGGAGGTTGCCATTCCGGCTCTCAACGACCAGGTAGAGAGTTTTATTGCCCGGATAGAGAGTGATGCGCGCCGAAATGACCAAAGTGTGCTATTCGGCATACTGGAACGTAGTTACGAGAACAGTGCCGACGGGCGCATCTACAACAGTGTCATGCTGGTCGGCGGTAAAGAGCGGCAGGCGTATCGCAAGCGCCACCTCGTTCCATTCGGCGAGTACTTCCCGGTGCCACCGGTCGTTCGCGAGTGGATGAAAATGCAGAATCTGCCGCACTCCGATCTTGCCAAGGGTGCCGATGTACAACCTTTGCTTACAGCAGCGGACGGTACGCAGTTTGGCGTGGTCATTTGTTACGAGGATGCCTATGGTGCCGAGCAGCTATACGCGTTGCCCGACGCCGGTCTGCTGATCAACGTAAGCAACGATGCATGGTTTGGTGATTCGATAGCTCCGCATCAGCATCTTGAGATTGCGCGCATGCGATCTCTGGAGTTTGGGCGGCCGACTGTGCGTTCCACCAATACTGGCATCAGCGCATTTATCGCGGCGGACGGAGAGCTGCTGCAAACTGGCAAGCAGTTCGCATCAGAGCTAATGACAGCGAATGTCAGGCCGCACCGCGGGATGACACCCTATGCCGCTAGCGGAAACTGGCCCATCGTTGGCCTGTGCCTGGTTATTCTCGGCATGTTCTGGATTCGCGATCGAGCCAGCTTTTAGACCCCTAAAGCTGCTGCGAAGAGTGGCCTGATCCTGTACGCTTGCGGGTTTTCACAGCACCCGATTGAAGCGATTCACATGAGTACCCCTTACAAGCCTGAAGTCGTTGAGCTGGAAGCACAGTCACACTGGCAGGAAGCTCGCAGTTTCGAGGTCGACGAAGACCCGAACAAGAAGAAGTTCTACTGCCTGACGATGTTCCCGTACCCGAGCGGGAAGCTGCACATGGGGCACGTTCGCGTATTCACCATCTCGGATGTGATCGCCCGGTTCAATCGCATGCTGGGCAAGTATGTCCTGCAGCCCATGGGTTGGGATGCTTTCGGCATGCCGGCGGAGAATGCAGCCATCAAGAATGGTGTGCCGCCCGCAGAGTGGACCTACAAGAACATCGCGGAAATGCGCGGGCAGCTGGATCGCCTCGGATACGCCTATGACTGGAGTCGCGAGGTAACGACTTGCCGTCCGGAGTACTACCGCTGGGAACAGTGGTTGTTCACGAAGATGTTCGACAAGGGTCTTGTGTACCGCAAGAATTCGGTTGTTAACTGGGATCCTGTCGACCAGACCGTTTTGGCCAATGAGCAGGTTATCGACGGCCGCGGCTGGCGGTCTGATGCGCTGGTCGAGCGCCGCGAGATTCCGCAGTGGTTCATGAAAACGACTGCCTACGCCGACGAGCTGCTCGACGAGCTCGATCGCATGCCTGGCTGGCCGGACTCGGTCAAGACCATGCAACGCAACTGGATCGGCCGCTCGGAAGGCGTCGAGTTGTCGTTTGACGTCAAGGGCGAAGAGGAGCCCCTGACCGTTTACACGACGCGTCCTGATACGCTCATGGGCGTAACGTATATGGCGGTTGCTGCCGAGCACCCGCTCGCAACCAAAGCGGCCGGGGATAACCCCGAGGTCGCGGCGTTCATCGAAGAGTGCGTAAAGACAGATGCGGCCGAAGCAACGCTCGAAACAATGGAAAAGAAGGGCATGCCACTGGGCATTTCCGCAATTCACCCTTTGACCGGTGAGGAAGTACCGCTGTGGGTCGCCAATTTTGTTCTTATGAGCTATGGAACGGGCGCTGTCATGGCCGTTCCCGGCCACGATGAACGCGATTGGGAATTCGCCAAAAAACACGGTGTGGAAATCAAACAAGTCATCGCGCCGGCAGATGGCAGCGAGATCGACATTCAGG
>CALDZH010000135.1 GCA_937944275.1 uncultured Woeseiaceae bacterium | reverse complement strand
CCGAGTCTCACGCGCGGATTTTGCGGTGGCCCTTATCGACGAGGCAGAACAGGCAAAGCACGTCAGGCAGCGGATCTCAGTCGCTTACTGAGAGGCTCCATAGCGCTGTTCGTACGCGTCGCTGTACCTGATGATCTTGCGCGTCCCCAGACGATCACCATTCCCGAACTCGTTTCCTCGCGCCGTCACCTCGAGCATTGCCTCGCCGATTTGTGTCGCCCTCACAGCCGCACCAACGGGCGCAAAAAACCAATACAGGAAAGTCTGGCCAAGATGGGCCTCTTCCCGGGTTGGGCCTATATAGTCCGGCCGATATGCGATCACCCGAAGTTGAGAGCCTTCCGCTGTTCTAAAGAGCGCTTGCTCGGCGCGGACTTTCTCGCGAGCCCACATCATGCGCGAATCCTCCGAAATGTCGCTGGAACTGATGTAATGAAACGAAATATCGTCGGCCGTGCTTACACTCAGCCATTCCCTTACAAATTGGACCGGGAAATCCACGTGAATCAGGCCGTAGGTTTCTTCATCGACGCCGAACGTGCTGGTACCAATTGCCCAGTAAACAGCATGCGCAGCGGCGATCTGATCATGGATGGCCGAGTAATCGAGATAGTCCTGATGCAACGAAGCTATGACCTTGCCTGACGCGACACCGACCTCGATACGCGGCGTCAGACGCCTGGTAATGACGTGAATTTTTTCTATGTCGGGGTCGGCCAGTGCAGCCTTTAGTATGCCGTCCCCTGCTGTGCCGCTGGCACCGAAAATAACAACTTTCGCGTAATCAGTTGGCGGCCCGGACATCGGCACGATGGTGTCGTCGTCGAACAAGAGAAAAATGACGCCGACCAGGTAGAGCATCGCAAACAGAACCAGGGGCGTCAAAAGTACGGTGCGAAGTTTCGGCAGTCTCATAGCGCGACAGTCTAGCAAAGCTCACGCCACTCAATGGGCGCCTCGCTGCAAACAGCATTTCAGAACGGCAGATTGACCTGATGCGGCAAGCTCGGTATCACTGTCTCATGCCTAACTGCAAAAACTGCCAGGCCAGGCTCGAAAATGCCTACTGCTCCACCTGCGGTCAGCGAGATATCGACCTCGAGCGACCGATATGGGGCCTGATCGGCGACGTGGTGAAGGAGACGTTTGAAGTCGACGGACGTGCGGCCGTAACAATCAAGACGTTGTTCCGCCACCCCGGAAAACTGACTTGTGAATTTCTTGCCGGTCGCCGCCGCATGTATACGTCGCCGCTGCGACTCTATCTCGTCATTAGTATTTCATTTTTTGTACTGGTTGCATGGCTCGCAGGCAGCGGCATTCTATTGGATCCGGGACAGGACCCGACTTTTGACGCCGCCGTTCAGGCGGGATTCCTGGCCGACGATTTGCCGCGCCTGATGTTCATCTTACTGCCGATTTTTGCGTTGTTAGTAAAGATCGTCTATGCAAAGAGACTGTTCTTCGATCACCTGATTTTCTCTCTGCATCTGCATAGTGCCGCGTACATCCTCTTTGCTCTGATGCTACCACTCGAGGCTCTTGCCAGCCGGCACCTTGCACTGCTGTTTATCCAGGCGCTCGTCATGACCGGATTTCTTGCCTATTTCGTTATCGCTATTCGCCGCGTATATCAATCGAGCTGGTTTGCCGTCGCGTGGAAGTCCGCCATTATTTTGTTTGCCTACATGGTGATCGTATCCATTGCGATCGAGAACACCAGCGACTTCCTGATCATTGCGGATTAATAGTTACATAGCGATCGCGGCGGGGCACCCAAAGAGCTTGTAAAATCGTCGAGACCCCCCACCTTTGGCCGTAGCGGCACGAGAGAACAGGGAGTGAACATGGCCGAATCACCGTTCATCATCGACGTCACCAGTGAAAACTACCAGCAGGTCATGAAGGCCTCCTTCAAGGTACCGGTACTGCTGGATTTCTGGGCCAGCTGGTGCCAGCCGTGCCTGGCTTTGACGCCGGTCCTGGTCAAGCTGGCCGAGGAATACGACGGCAAGTTTCTGCTTGGCAAGCTGAACACCGAGGACCAACAGGAAATCGCTGCCCAGTTTGGTATTCGCAGCATTCCAACGGTCAAGTTGTTCCGCGACGGGCAACCCGTAGATGAGTTCGTGGGCGCGCTGCCGGAGCAGGCGGTCCGGGACTTTCTCGACAAGCACATCGTCGACGAGGCTGCTGCTGCGGAAGAAGAGGAGCGCAAGCTGCAGTTCTTCAAAGACCAGTTGGTCGATGCCCCTCCCGCGACCGAACTCGGGGACAGGATCGCAGCGAATCCGGACGACCTCGAGGCATTGCATCAACTGGCGCTGCGCAAGGTCGTGGACAAGGATTACGAGACCGCCATGGAGTTGCTCCTGAAGCTCATGAAGAAAGATCGAAAATTCGAAGATGACGCCGGGCGACGCATGTTATTGAAAGTGTTCGAACTGCTCGGGGACGATCCGCGCGTAAACCGGTATCGACGGCGCATGACGAGCCTGTTGTACTGAACCGATCGAACTACATCGAGTCCGCCTGAATTCTCCGGTCGAGTATGCGCAGAAGCCACGGTGCATATCGCGTGAGGTAGTGGATGAGGCGCGCGTACTTGTCCGGGAAAACGTGAACACGGTTTTGCTGAACACCACGAACGATCCGTGCAACGACATGGGCGGGGTCCGAGATCAGGTACTCAGGCACTGTGCGGTGGTCTTCGTAGCCGTGTTGCGGTGAGTCGAGAATCGGCGTCCGGCTGAAGCACGGATACACGTTGGTCACCCTGACACCGGTGTTTTCGAGGTCGGCCGCCAGCGAGATACCGAATCCGCGCAGCCCAAATTTCGATGCACAATACGAGGACAAGCCCTCGGCCCCCGTCCAGCCGGCGATAGAGGATATGTTCACGATATGCCCGCTGCCGCGTTCGATCATCCCGGGAAGAAACTCGCTGCAGAGACGCATTGGCGCCATCAGGTTGAGCTGCATCAGGGTTTCCCAATGATCGCGCGGAACGTGATCGAGCCGGCCCGCAATACCAATACCGGCATTGTTCACGAGGATATCCGGTACTTCGCCAAGAGATGCGCAGGTTGCAACCACTGCGGCGCAACCCTCCTCCGAGGCCAGGTCCGCCGTGAACGAAACAACGAGGTCGCCACCGGCATCGTCGACGGCGCTCTGCAACGCTTGATCATTGATGTCCGTCAGAATTAGTTTCGCGCCCGCGGCACGAAACTGCACGACCATCTGCCGGCCAAAACCGCCGCCGGCACCGGTTATAAGGACTGCCTTGTTCGCTGGGTTGGTCATAACTATTCATACGCGATCTTACTTCATCGCGTCGCGACCGGCGCATGATTGTGGGATGCTAGTGCCTATGGCCGCTGAGTACTTCGATGTCGTCATTGTCGGTGCCGGTTTGTCCGGTATCGGCGCCGCCTGGCACTTGCAGGACAAGTGCCCGGACAGGAGCTACATGATTCTCGAGGAACGGGAGTCCATGGGTGGCACCTGGGACCTGTTTCGCTACCCCGGGATTCGCTCCGACAGCGACATGTACACGCTCGGCTACAACTTCAAACCGTGGAAAGAGGGCAAGGCCATTGCCGACGGTCCGTCGATCCTGAAATACATCCGGGAAACTGCGGCTGAGGCAGGCATCGACCGGCGGATTCGCTTCCAGAACAAGATGACGTCCGCCAAATGGTCGAGCGAAGACGCCGCCTGGACGATCGAAATAAGGAATACGGCTCGCAACGAGACCGTCACGATGCGCTGCGGCTTTCTCCTCATGTGCGCCGGCTATTACAACTACAGCCAAGGCTACCTGCCCGAATTCAAGGGCTACGATGACTTCAAGGGCGAGATCGTGCACCCGCAACACTGGCCCGAGGAACTCGACTACCGCGGCAAGAAAGTGGTGATCATCGGCTCGGGCGCGACCGCGGTGACGCTGCTTCCGGAGATGGCGAAAGAGGCCGGGCATGTCGTGATGTTGCAGCGCTCGCCGACCTATATGGGTTCGGCGCCTGACACCGACTGGCTGGCGAGACTGCTGCAATCACTGTTGCCGGAAAAGGCCGCTTATGCCGTCGTCCGATGGAAAAACATTCAGTACCAGCGGTGGATCTACTGGCAGTCGAAGAAAGCGCCGAAATTCGTACGGAAAAAGCTCCTGAAGATGGCGCGCAAGGACCTGGGAGACGGCGTCGATTTCGACAAACATTTCGTGCCGCATTACGACCCGTGGGACCAGCGCCTGTGCCTGGTTCCCAATAGCGATTTTTTCCATGCCGTCCGTGATGGCCACGCATCGATCGCTACGGACACCATCGTCGAGTTCACGCCAAACGGCATACGCCTTGGATCGGGGGAACACCTCGAGGCCGATATCATTGTCACCGCGACCGGGCTCGACCTCCGCGTGCTCGGAGACGTAGACATTAGCGTGGACAATGAGCCGGTCGATATCTCGAAAACGTTCTCGTACAAATCGATGATGTTTTCCGACGTGCCAAACCTGGTATCGACATTCGGATACATCAATGCGTCATGGACATTGAAGGCCGACCTGACGGCAGAGTATTCCTGCCGCCTGCTCAACCACATGGCCGCAACGGGCGCGCGCCAGTGCACGCCGCGCTTGCAGCAGCCGGATATGGTCGGCGAGGACTGGATCGGCGGATTTTCGTCGGGTTACATCCAGCGGAAGATGCATCTCCTGCCGAAGCAGGGAACGGAATCACCGTGGCTGAATACGCAAAACTACGCGCTGGATAAGAAAGTCATTCGCGAAGGGCCGATCGAGGACGGTGTCCTGCAGTTCACCAATAAAGCCTAGATCGATTCGGACATTTCCCAGATCTTCATCGAGCGAGCGCCCGTCTGGCCGAAAATAAGGAGTGGACGCTCGAGCTCGTCGCAGGCTTTCGCATAGGCCTCGGCTGCTTGTGCGGTAATAGGCCCGGGGTCGACCGGGAAGTGTACGTAGGTAATCCCGAACTCCTCCGCGACCCTGGCAAGATCCGTCGCCAGTGGCTGGCGCAGCGCCTCATCAGCAGACCGGTTGTCCATGATGCTGCGAACGTCCTGCTTGGCGATGAGCTTCAGGTCCCGTTCGAAGAGCTGCCCGGTCACATAGACTTGGGGCGCCATTTCGAGCACGCGCATCTGTAAATAGTCCTGCTGCAATTCGTCGACCTCTTGAATCGTTGCCTTTTAATGTCTTAGCGTACCCAGACCACCTCATCAAGGCGCTCCAGCCCCGCAGCCAGAAACTTCGGTGGCGCGTTTGCCGTATCGTCTACACGCGCATGCTCCCTGATTCCCGGCCAGTACGATAACAGTTCGCCCGGGCTGACGAAAAACGGCGGGCCCTGGCAGACGGACTCATCGTAGTCGACCGTCAGTATCAACTGCCTGGCGTCATCGACCAATAGCGACGACGCATGTCGTGCATAACGCTCCCTGAGATCCGCGGTCAGTGCGATCAATGCGCCACGATCAAAATGCGCGTCGAACGGTCCATCGCGAAATTCAAAGAAATCACCACAGCAGATCGTCAGTTTCAGCGAGGTACAGCGATACCGGTTAAGCACTCCCGCCTCGCGCTCGTACCCGAGGCCGTTCTCCTCGAAGAACGATTCGACGGCGAGTTCGGATACCTCGACACCTACAACTTCGTTGCCCTGCGACTCCAGCCAGAGGAGATCGGGCGTTTTACCGCATAAAGGCACGAGCACGCGCTTGCCGGTCCATTGCCAGTGCGTTTTCAGATTCTGGTTACCGTCCGGTTCGTGCCAGCCGGTCTTGCCGGTCTCCCAGCGCTCGATCCAGTTCTCGTTCATGAGATCAATGTAAGGCGCGGACGTTGAATGAATCAAGGGCGCCTAATCGGCGCCCTTGATGTTTGCGACCGGGTACATTCGATTCGCCACGCGGGCGATACCTTCTGTATCCAGTACGCGCAGGACCTCATCGAGGTCCTTGTACACATGACCACACTCGTCCAGCGGCGTGCGACGAGTGTTACCGACAATGCCCTGGATCTCGACGCCACCGAGGGTGCGCTTGATATAGCGCATCTCGTGATCGATCTCGTCGTGCACCTCGGCCAGCTCACGCTTGGCCTGCCCACGCGCCATGACACGGCCCGAACCGTGGTTGACCGAGCAACCCGAGTCAAACGCACCTTTTAGCGGATACAGGATCGCGGCCCCGTCCAGCATCGAGCCGGGAACGAGACACGGGTGACCCGTGTCCT
>CALDZH010000134.1 GCA_937944275.1 uncultured Woeseiaceae bacterium | reverse complement strand
GTCCATGACGTAGTCAACAGCGGAGCCGCTGCCGTGCGGACTTTCCTGTGCGACGTGGGCGATTACGGCCTTCGGGTCCAGGGCAAGCTCGCCATCATCCGGTTCCAGTTCGCCAAGGAGCATGGCGAACAGCGATGACTTGCCGCAACCATTGGGACCGATCACGCCCATACGATGTCCGGCATGAATCTGAAAAGTGGCGTTTTCGAATAAGACCTTGCGGCCACGACGCAGAGCAATGTTTGTTAGGGCGAGCATGACCGGCGTGATTATAGGACGTGAACACCTGGTTCAGGTAGGCTGTTCGCTGCCCGGCAGAAAAAGAACAAGAATGCGCCCCCTGAATCTCCTGCACAGCCGCCGTGGGCGGCTATCTGCATTTTGCCTTCTATATGTCTCTGAAGGCATCCCCTACGGATTCTCTTCGACGGCCATGGTGGCCTTCATGCGCATGGAAGGTCTGTCGCTCGAGCAAATCGGCGCCTTCGTCGCAGCCATTTTTATTCCCTGGTCTTTCAAGTGGCTTTGGGCGCCTGTCGTCGACATCGTCACACTCAAGCGCTTCGGCGGCAGAAAGGCGTGGATAGTCGGTTGTAATGCCATGATGATCGGCACCCTGATGGTCGTTGCCTCGATCGACTTCGCAGAGAATTTCACGCTGCTCCTCTGGATGATTATCCTTAACAACCTGTTTTGCGCGACACAGGATGTTGCAATTGATTCTCTGGCGGTCAGCACGCTGCGCAAGGACGAGCGTGCGACAGGCAACGGCCTGATGTTCGGCGGCCAGTATTTCGGCATCGCTCTTGGCGGTGGCGGATCAATTTTCGTTTCGGGACTGTGGGGTCTGAACGCCGCACTGATATACGTCAGCGGCCTGATGTTCATTAACCTGACCTACGTACTTGTCTTTATCAAAGACGACGACGCCAAAGTTCCCGACAAGGAACGGGTCGTCGGCGCGTTCAGGCATTTCATCGGCACACTTGGTCACTTCATTCGCAATATATACAGCGGCTTTGTTGAATCGGGGTCCGGCCCCAAGTTCGGTCTTCTGTTTGCATTGCTGCCAGTTGGCGCAATGGCGCTGGCCTACGCCCTGCTCGGCACTCTGCAGGTCGACTACGGACTGGACGAAACACAGTTATCACAACTGGCCGTCGCGGTTGCCATCACGTCGGCAATAGGCTGCGTCCTCGGAGGAACGCTTGGCAACAAGTTCGGCGTCAAGCGCGTGGTTGCCGCAGGCTACGTGCTTACAACACTGCCGACTATTTTTCTCGCTTACCAGATTTCAGCCGTCGGTTTGACCAACATCCCGATACAGGTATTCATAGCAACCATACTGTCACACAGCCTGTTATTCGGCATGGCATTCGCTGTCCGGGTCGCAATTTTCATGGGCATGACGAACCCTCTCGTTGCCGCCACACAATTTACCACTTACATGGCGCTCTCCAACGTTGCGATCAGCTTGGGCAATTACTGGCAGGGCGTTGTCGCCGAACGCTTCGACTATTCCACGGCGCTATACATAGACTCGGCGATCGTCATCCTGGCGCTGTGCGTCCTGCCATTCCTGAAAGATCGGCAACCCGACAGGACAGTCGCCGCCGAGCAAGCTTAGGGCGCCTGGTTTCCGAACATTATCAACAGCAGCACGTGCCCCGACAGCTGCAGTACCAGCGGCACGGCTACCAACAGCACCAGCATGTGTTGCACCGGAGTGAGTTTTGCGCCCGCGGCAAACGGAAACCGGTATACATGATTGATGTTCGGTTCAGGCTTTGTCAGCCAGCGCGTCAGTAATAGCACAACCCATGCGATCAGTGCCGCCCATGGGTAGACGCCGGGATCATAGCCGAGCCGCCAAGGGCCCCAGACGAGCGCCGCCAATAACGGCAGGTGGAAAAGCGACACTGCTCGCAGCCACAGCGGAATTCCCTCGTCGAACATGTAGTCGGCGAGGCCGGTCACACGCGGAAGGTTCAGTAAGCGCCCAAAGAAGCTCACGCTCCAAAGCGTCTCCGGAACCAGCACCATGCACGCTACCAGGCTGACAATGAACGAACTCTCGAGCCACAGCCCCGGCACGAGGGCAAGAAACGCGATATCGGAGAACCAGAGAAAGTTAGCCGGACCGCGATGCCGCCAATAAACAAGAACGATGACGAGCACCATCGCGGTCCACGCCACTTTGAGCCACGTTGGCACGAGGGTGATTACCAACTGTTCGCCGCCCATCAAGTCCTGCCTGTATGGTCACGTCGATCCGGTCATTTGCGCAGACGCTGTCAGTCGTCGGCAACCGGTGAAACTGGCTCCTTCGCTTGTTGCGCGACCGGCACTGCGCCGCTCTCGCGCCACGACATTGCAGCGACCTGTCCCTGGCGTGCGTAGTCTGCTGCCTCGCCCAGAACACGTGCCGCTTCCTGTGGTGCATGGAAGCCCATCGAGTTTTCAGCCGCGATAAAGTCGAGACGCCACTGGGCCTTGCGCTGTAATTCGAGCGCCTGCAACAGCTGCTCGTCGGTGGCCCCTTCTTCCTTTGCCTTCTGAACGGCGTCCAGCAGATCCATGAGGGCCGCGCCGCCGCGTTGCAGCAGGTCGAAATTGCGTTGCTGGATCGCGTCGACACGCGACAGGATCTCATCCTCGGAAACACGGTGACAGGTCTGGCAGGCCCGGTTCACATTTAGCAGCGGGCTGCGCACCCAGTGATCCGAAGCCTTGCTCGCGCCCTCGCGCTGATAAGGCATATGGCAGTCTGCACAGGCAACGCCGCTGCGAGCATGAATACCCTGGCTCCACAGCTCGAATTCCGGATGCTGCGCCTTCAGGATCTCGGCGCCACTCTCTGCATGCTTGTAGTCGAAGAATCGCTGACCGTCATCGAAGGTAATGTCGTTCCAGAACTTCTCGACGTTGTCCGCAGTAAGCCCGTCGCCCCACGGGAACGTCAGCGGCATCTTGTTGGCACAGTAATACTCA
>CALDZH010000133.1 GCA_937944275.1 uncultured Woeseiaceae bacterium | reverse complement strand
CCGCTGCGCGGCAGCAATAACTGGGCTGTTTCCGGTGAACTAACGGCGACCGGTCGAGCCATCGTATCCAATGACATGCACCTGGGGCTGAAAAACCCCAACATCTATTATCAGGCGAGGTTGGTTGTCACCGGACCTGACAGCCGCGATGTCACCGGTGTGACCTTGCCCGGCGGGCCGTTCGTCGTTGCCGGCAGCAACTCGCAGGTTGCCTGGGGCTACACCAACAGCTACGGCGACTGGACCGATGCTGTGGTTATTCGACCCGGCGCGACCGAAGGGACGTATATGACGCCCGAAGGTGATCGTGCGTTCGAATCGCATGTCGAGGTGATCAACGTGAAGGACGGCGAACCGGTTGCGTACGTCATCCGTGAGACAATGTGGGGCCCGGTTCTCGACGACGTTACGTACCCGGACGGAGAGATTGCGGTTAGCTGGATTGCGCACAAACCTGAAGGCATCAACCTGCGCATTCTGGATCTGGAAACGGTAACGTCAGTGGTCGAGGCACTGGACGTGGCAAACACAATGTCGATGCCGCCGCAGAATTTCGTAACGGGTGATGCGAGCGGCAATATCGGCTGGACGATTGCGGGCCAGATTCCAAGGAAGACAGGTTTTGACGCAATGCTGCCGGCGGATTGGAGCGAGGAACACGGTTGGCAGGGATGGCTCTCGCCAAAAGAATATCCGCGCGTTGTCAATCCCGAAAGTGGCCGAATCTGGACCGCGAATGCGCGTGTAACCGATGCAGAGGCTCTCCGTATCGTCGGTGATGGCAGTTATGACCTGGGTGCTCGCGCTCGCCAGATTCGTGACGGCTTGTTCGCCAAAGAGACGTTTGCGCCCGAGGACATGCTTGCAATTCAATACGACGACAGGGCGCTGTTCCTTGCTCGCTGGAGAGACCTGCTGCTAAAGGTCCTGAATGAGGAGGCAATGGCGCACCATTCGGACCTGGCCGAATATCGCGAGCTTGTGGAAAACTGGATTGCGCGCGCTGCACCGGAATCGGTTGGGTATCGACTCGTGCGCGCATTTCGCCTCGAAGTTGAGCGTCGTGTTTTTCACGCACTCACGGCACCTGTGCGCGAGCATTACGGCAAGAATGCGCCGCTGCGGCTTAGTAACCAATTTGAAGCAGCGCTATGGTCGCTCGTGACCGAGCAGCCGCTGCACATGTTGCCCAAGGGCTATGACAGCTGGCAGGCGTTTCTCATTGCCGCTGTCGAGGAAAACGTCAGCTACTTTCATGAGCGTTTTGACGGTCCTTTGTCAGAACGTACCTGGGGCGAAGTGAACACAGCGAATATTCGCCACCCATTGAGCAGCAACATTCCGCTTGTTGGCGAATACCTCGACATGCCCGCTGAGCCGCTGAGTGGTGATCTCGACATGCCCAAAGCGCAGGGGCCCGCATTCGGTGCCTCGGAACGCTTTTCCGTATCCCCGGGTGACGAGAAAAACAGCATTCTGCACATGCCTACGGGACAGAGCGCACATCCACTGTCGGAGTTCTTCGGACGAGGCCACGACGACTGGGTAAGAGGGCTGCCGAATGCGTTCCTGCCGGGTGATCCGGTCTACACGCTGACGCTGACCCCTGACACGCGGTAAAATCGCACCTAAAACGCATCACGGAAACGATAATGGCTGACAAGAAATTCACGGGCACGAGTTCCTATATCGCAACGGATGACCTGAAAATGGCTGTTAACGCTGCGGTCACGCTAGAGCGTCCAATCCTCGTAAAAGGCGAACCAGGTACCGGCAAAACGCAGCTCGCAATTGAGGTTGCCCGTTCGCTGGGCAAGCCATTGCACGAGTGGCATATCAAGTCGACGACCAAAGCGCAGCAGGGGCTTTATGAATACGATGCCGTGGCGCGGCTGCGCGATTCGCAGCTCGGCGATGATCGTGTGCACGATATTTCCAACTACATCGTGCGCGGCAAGATCTGGGAAGCGTTCGAATCGGAAGAACAGCCTGTCCTGCTCATCGACGAAATTGATAAGGCGGATATCGAATTCCCGAACGATCTACTGCGGGAGCTCGATCGCATGGAGTTCTACGTCTACGAGACGAAGAAACTCGTAGAAGCGAGACATCGGCCAATTATCGTCATTACCAGCAACAACGAAAAGGAACTGCCCGATGCATTCCTGCGGCGTTGCTTCTTCCACTACATCAAGTTTCCGGATCAGGAAACGATGGCGGAAATTGTCGATGTGCATTTTCCGAATCTCAAGAAGGAACTCCTGGCGGAGGCGCTGAATGCGTTTTACAAGGTGCGCGATGTGCGGGGTCTGAAGAAGAAGCCGTCGACATCGGAGCTGTTGGACTGGATCAAGTTGTTGCTCTCCGAGGATGTTCCGCCGGAAGTTCTGCGCGGCGATGGCAGTCGCAGTGCTATTCCGCCGTTGCACGGCGCATTATTGAAGAACGAGCAGGATGTGCACCTGTTCGAACAGCTTGTGTTCCTGGACCGCCGCACCAACCCGCAATAATCAAATGCTGTTATCGTTTTTTTACATGCTTCGTGAAGGCGGTATGAAGACGTCGATCACGGAATTGCTCACGTTGCTGGAGGCAATGAAGCACGGCCTGGCGGGGCAGAGTGTGGACGATTTCTATTACCTGGCGCGCACAACACTCGTGAAGGATGAATCGGAACTTGATCGGTTCGACCGAATATTTGCTGCCTATTTCAAAGGCGTGGAAGATTCCCTGAGTGATCTTTTTCAGGAGATCCCTGAGGACTGGCTACGGCACCAGGCCGAACTCATGTTGACCGAGGAAGAGCGTGCGCAAATCGAATCGATGGGCGGGTTTGAGGAGCTGATGCGTGCGTTGCAGGAGCGCCTCGAGGAACAGGAGGACCGCCACGAAGGTGGCAGCAAGTGGATAGGTACTGCAGGTACTTCTCCATTTGGAGCCTACGGCTATAACCCCGAAGGTGTTCGCATAGGACAGCAGATCTCGCGCAACCGGAGCGCAGTCAAAGTCTGGGATAAGCGGGACTATCGCAATCTGGACGACTCACTGGAACTGGGAACGCGCAATATCAAGGTAGCGCTGAGACGTTTGCGTAAGTTTGCGCGCGAGGGCGCTGCAGATCAGCTGGACCTTGACGATACGATCGACAAGACGGCGCGCAATGCCGGAATGCTCGACATACGTATGGTTCCAGAGCGCCACAACGCGATCAAGGTTTTGCTTTGTCTGGACATCGGCGGATCGATGGATGACCACGTGCGTATCTGCGAAGAGATGTTTTCAGCGGCGCGCAGCGAGTTCAAGCATCTTGAATATTTCTATTTCCACAACTTCATCTATGAGTGTTTGTGGAAGGACAATCGCCGCCGACATTCGGAAAAGACACCGACGCTGGATATCGCGCACAAGTACGGCTCAGACTACAAGCTGATTTTTGTCGGGGACGCAACAATGAGCCCGTACGAAATCGTGTACGCCGGCGGCAGTGTAGAACACTGGAACGAGGAACCTGGTGCCGTCTGGATCAAGCGACTATTGAATACTTACCCGAAAGCGGTCTGGTTGAATCCCGAGCCGCGGGATCGCTGGGAATACACGCCGTCAACCAAGCTGATTCGGGAAATAATGGATGACCGCATGTATCCGCTGACGATCGCGGGTTTAGACGATGCGATCAAGGAGTTGCATTGACGGGCCGGGCCTGAGCCCCTTAGTGAAAGCAGCGGCTTCAGCCGCGATCCGCCAATACTTTGAGATCAGACAGAACCTGCGCCGAGTGATTTTCGGGATCGACTTTTTCGTAATGCTTCGCGATGAGGCCGTCAGGGCCAATGATAAATGTCTGGCGTTTGGCGACGGTCATGCCGAACATGCGCGTTTTGACACCATAAGAAGTTGAGGTCAGACCCTCAACGTCTGCAAGCAAAGGAAATGGCAGCCCGAATTCTTCGGCAAACGCCTTGTGAGACTCAATATCATCGAGACTAACGCCGAGAATCTGCGCGTTTAGATCCTTGTATGCGAAGATGTTATCGCGGAACTCACAGGCCTCTGTCGTACAACCCGGCGTGTCGTCCTTTGGATAGAAATACAGGACGACCCATTGGTCTCGGTAGTCTTCCAGTGAATGCAACTGACCGTGTTGATCGGACAATTCAAACTCCGGAGCCAGGTCGCCAACCCTGATTTGATCATTGGCAAGGCCTGCGGAGGTAAAGCTCAGAACGACCGCCAGCAAGGCGGCAGCAGTGATGGCCAGCGTAATTTTTCGTGTCATGATAAGGGTCCGTTGCTTGAATGAGCATTATAATACGATCCTGGCGGCAGCGTTGAGTCTCTTACTAAATCTGGCATGAACGACCTACGAAAAGATTTGAAAACTGCACTTGTACTGCCCGGTGGCGGAGCGCGTGGCGCGTTTCAGGTCGGCGTTCTGAAGGCCCTGGCCGAACTCCTGCCGCGCGACAGCGCCAATCCGTTTCCGATTATCAGCGGCACGTCGGCCGGCGCGGTGAACTCCGTCGTACTGGCATCAAGGGCGCAACACTATCGTTCGGCGATCGCCGAGCTGGAGAGCGTTTGGGGCCATTTTCGCTGCCATCATGTTTACAAAACTGATCATCTTACGATGCTGAAAAGCAGCCTGCACTGGCTGGCAGCGCTGGTACTCGGCGGCTGGCTGGTCGGCATGCCACAGTCACTACTCAATAATTCACCGTTGCGGGCAATGCTCAGCGGTAGCGTTCATTTTCCGCGCATTCAGGATGCCATCGATGATGGACATCTGGATGCGCTTGCGGTGACGGCGGCCGGTTATTCATCGGCGCGATCCACGTCCTTCTTTCAGGGGAGCCCGGAGCGGGAGCCCTGGGAGCGCACACGCCGGCTGGGCAAGCGAACGGAACTGAATCTTGACCACCTCATGGCGACTATAGCCGTTCCGATGATCTTTCGACCCGTGCGCATTGGCAACGAGTACTTTGGCGATGGGGCCATGAGGCAGGCGACGCCTTTGAGTCCGGCCGTACACCTTGGAGCCGATCGCATCCTTGTAATTGGTATTCGTGACGAGGTGGGTGGCAAGGTGCCGGATGTCGCCCAAGAGCCCCCGAGTTTCGCGCAGATTGCCGGGTACATGCTCGATACTCTTTTTATGGATGGCCTTTACTCGGATCTCGAGCGCGTAACTCGCATCAACGAGTTGATCGACACCTACCCTGAAGAAAAAGTCGAGTTGGGTGAAACGACAATGCGCCCGATCGATACGATGCTGATCGTTCCCAGTGAAGATTTGCGCCTGATTGCGCACAAGCATCGTGCGGAGTTGCCGTTTGCAATCCGAGCCCTGTTGCGCAGCGTTGGCGGGGCCAATCCCGGAGAGAACCGGCTGCTGAGCTTTCTTCTATTCGAGCGGGCCTACACGCGCGAACTGATGACGCTTGGTTATCGTGATGCGATGAACGTCAAGGATGAGCTCGTGGACTTCGTTACCGGTGCAGATGTGCCGCGTCTATTCGCACCCAGCTGGATCAAGAAAGACCTGAGTTCCTTTACCTAGGCCCGGAGAAACAGGTGCCTGGCCTAAATCAGGAAAATGGCGCCGAGACCGAGGAAAGCGACGTAGCCGACCACGTCGGTGACCGTGGTGAGGACTACGCCACCGGCCAATGCGGGATCGACTTTCAAGCTTTTCAGCGTCAACGGGATAAAGAACCCGGCACCGGCCGCGATGACCAGGTTGATGATCATGGCTGCCCCGATGATGGCGCCTATACGCCAGTCGCCGAACCACAGGAAAGCGCACATCGATACGATGACGGCCCAGCCAATGCCATTCAATACGCCAACGAGCACCTCTTTTCTGAGTATGCCCGCGGCATTCGCACGGTTGATCTGACCAAGCGCAATCGCGCGCGTGATTATGACGAGTGACTGGGTACCAGCGACACCGCCCATGCTGGGGACAATAGGCATGAGTACGGCCAGCAGGACGATCGCATCAATCGTCGTCTGGAACTGCTCGACAACCGCGGCGGCCAGGAATGCCGTGCCCAGGTTTACGCCAAGCCACAACGCGCGTCTCGTCGCGCTCTTGAACACGGGCGCGAACATATCGTCTTCTTCGTCAAGGCCGACGGCTCCCATCAACGCGTGCTCTGCTTCGTCGCGAATGACGTCGACAACGTCATCGACCGTGATTCGACCAAGCACGCGGTAGTCTTCGTCCACGACAGGGGCCGATAGCAGGTCCCGGTTCTCAAATTCCCAGACGACCTGGTTCGATGGCGTGTGGACCGGAATGGGCATCAGGTCCGTCGACATGACCTTGGCGACCATATCTTCCGGGTCATTCGTCAACAACCGGGAAAGGAACAGTGACCCGATGTAGGTGTTATCCCGACTGACGACGAAAATCGAATCTGTACCGTCGGCGATCTCCCCGACCACACGCAGGTATCTGGCGACAACTTCAAGAGTGACATCGGGCCTCACGGTTACAACGTCGACGTTCATCATGCCGCCGGCGCTTTCCTCGTCGTACGCGAGAACCTGCTGGAGGCGTTCGTGGTCCTGTTTGTCGAGTGACTGCAGGACTTCCCTGGTGACGGTTTCCGGCAGGTCGGCGATCAGGTCGGCAAGATCATCAACTTCCATGCCTTCCGTTGCGGCGATGAGTTCTTCCGTCTCCATGCCTTCGAGCAGGCCATCGCGGACCTCTTCGGCAACTTCTACGAGAACATCGCCTTCAAGGTCGTGGTCGACGACCTCCCACAACATCGCGCGTTCTTTAAGTGGCAGTGATTCGAGCAGGCGTGCGACCTCGGACGGGTGCAGGCTGTTCACCATGATGCGTGCTGATCGCATGCGGCCACTGTCAAGCTTCTCCCTGAGAAGTTCGACGTTGGCTTTGGTGTGTTCTCTCGCTTCCATGGGCGCGGAGTTTAGCAGCTTACTCTGGGTGGAGACGATGCTCCGAGAGACCGTTATGGCGGGTCAGAATCGGCTCATGGTGTTCCCGCAACGCCGCAGCGAGCTTTTCGGTCATGTAGACCGATCGGTGCTGGCCTCCCGTGCAGCCGATAGCGACCGTAAGATAGCCGCGCTTGGCGCTTTCGTAATGCGGCACCCAGCGGCGCAGAAACCGGAAAATATCTTCGAACATTTCGACGAACGTCTCCTGCCCGTCGAGAAACTGCTGCACCTCGTCGTCGAGGCCCGTGTGGCCGCGCAGTTTCACCGTCCAGTACGGGTTTGGCAGGCTGCGCACGTCGAACACGAAGTCCGCGTCGGCAGGGATGCCGTACTTGAAGCCAAAGCTTTCGATGAGTATCGATAATGATTCCGACTGGCGCCGATCGATCCGTGAACGAATGATGTCGGCCAGCTCGTAGATGCTGGATTGCGACGTATCGATGATCAGGTCGGCCGACAGCTGCATATTGGATAACACCGCGCGTTCAGCCTCGATGGCTGTGCGCAACTGTGTGCTCCTGTCGGCCAGGGGATGACGGCGTCGCGATTCACCGTAGCGCTTTAACAGAATCTCATCCGTGGCGTGCAGGAATATGATGTCGGTGCTGACATTCTGCTCACGCAGTTCATGCAGCAGGTCTGGCAATGCATCGAGGTTTTCCGGCCGGTTTCTGGCATCGAGCCCCACCGCCAGGTGCCGCGGCGAATTGCCGCCGTACCGCCGTACCTCGTCCACCGCCGCGAGCAGAAGTCCCGCTGGCAGATTGTCTATGCAGTAGTAATCGAGATCT
>CALDZH010000132.1 GCA_937944275.1 uncultured Woeseiaceae bacterium | reverse complement strand
GAGCACCCGTGTGCGCGAGATCTTCTCGCTTGAGCCAGACTTCCGCACCCCAGATCTCCGAGAGTCGCGGCGCAAATGTCAGCGCCGTCGGCCGCCCGACCCATTCGTGAAGTTCCTTGCGGAATTCCGCCTGAAATGCAGGGTCGTGCAGGTGCTCGCGTACGCCTTCCTCGAGACGCTCGAAAGCCGGCACCAGGGTCTCGGGGACATAGCGGCCGCCAAACGGACCGAAACGACCCTTTTCGTCCGGCGTCTGGCCCTTGATCGTTGCGTCGAGAAGCGCTTTCGCTTCGTCGGCAGCAAACAGTGTGCTCATAGCGTGTTCTCCGCAGCTTTCGCCGCAATAATGAATTCTCTTATTAGTTGTGAATCTTTTTCACCGGGCGCTGATTCGACAGCGCTCGATACATCGACGCCAAACGGGCGCACGATCGAGATGGCTTCGGCAACATTCCCGACGCTCAGCCCGCCCGCTAGAATCATGTTGCCGACCTTCGCAAGCTCCGCAGCGCGCGACCAGTCAACCGTCTCGCCGCTGCCGCTCCGCGCACCCTCATACAAATAGGTCCCCGAAAATACGGTACCGGACACCCTATTTCCTCCCGGTAATACGGTGTCCGGTACCGTATTTCCTTCGCGATGGACGGGCCAACTTTCGACAGAGTTCGGTACATCGAGATTCTTAAAATCTGCGACATCTGTTTGCAGCACATCGGGGGCGAAGTCCCGGAAGACGGCCTGCCATTCTTCGTTTGAAGGGTGCAACATGACGGCAACGCGCTTGACGGTTTCCGGCACGAGGCTCGCAATGCGCGCCGCCTGCAATGGTTCCACTCGGCGAACCGAATCCGCGAAGACGAAGCCAACCGCGTCGGCGCCTGCCTCCACGGCAACCTGGACATGCAGTTCATTCGTAAGGCCGCAAATCTTCACAAACATGCTGCACTCCCGGCATCGCGCATCGCCGTTATCAATGCCGCCGGGTCGTCACTGCGCATAAGGGCAGTGCCAACCAGTGCCATCGAGTAACCCCAGCCCTTTGCCCGCGCTGCATCTTCTGCGGCATGCAGCCCGCTTTCGGCAACGCATTTCGCGTCGGGCAATAACGGCGCCAGTCGTTGCAGTCGCTCTGCATCAACCTCGAGCGTGCGCAAGTCGCGTGTATTGACGCCTATCAACACGTCGCCATCAGCATCGAGAAAACCTGCCGAACGCCTGAGATCCTCTTCATCGAAAGACTCGAGCAGGACAAACATGTTGTGCTCGAAGGCACAGTCGAGCATGGCGCGCAGCTTCGCGTCGGAGAGCATGGTTGTGATCAGCAACACACCGCTCGCACCGGCTTTGCGCCCCTCGAGTACCTGCACCGGCTCGACCAGAAAGTCCTTGCGCATGACGGGTGTACCCGGCACCGCAGCGACAACCTCTTCGAGATGCGAGAGCTCTCCGTCGAATCGACTCGGCTCTGTCAGGACAGAAATGGCCGCTGCTCCCCCCGCCGCATAGTCCTGCGCCCGCGCAATAAGGTCCGGCGAAAGGTAACTGGACCCATTGGAAATATGGTGTCCGGTACCTAATTTTCCTTCGGCTGGCGAGCGTTGCTTGATCTCGGCGATGACGTCGAAGCTGCCGAGGGACAGAGGCACTACGGGCTTGTCGAAGTCGGCATCGGTGAAAGCGGGCGCCATGGCAGCTCGCTCCGCGCTGCTTGTCGCCATGCTTTTGAGGAAATCGCCCATTACTTCCGGAAATGCGCCTTTAGTTCAGCGAGGAACGATTCGGCGCGGCCATCGTCAATTGCTGCCGCCGCCTGCCCCACGCCATCGACAGGGTCTTTCGCGACACCCTGAACCTCGAGCACCAGCGAGGTACCCATCAGCAGTGCATCACGATGAGCACCCTGGTCTTCGCCTGTAAACACACGAATGAGTTCGCGCGCATTGTGCTCCGCGTCGCCGCCTGCGAGCGCTTCGGGCGAACAGACGTCGAGTCCGTAGTCTCCCGGGGTGCGCGTCTCCTCGACCACGCTGCCCGGGCGAACGTCGTAAAGCACGAAATTGCCCGCAGGTGTTGCCTCATCCCATCCCGGTTCACCATGCACGACAAACGCTCGCTCTAGCGGCATGCCCGACAAGGTGTCGGCCATAAGTTTCGCCGCCTCTTTACTGTAAGCCCCGATCAACTGGTATGGCGGCGCGGCCGGGTTGGTGAGTGGCCCGAGCACGTTGAACACGGTGCGTACGGACAGCGCGCCGCGGATCGGTACGACCGCCTTCATCGCCGGGTGATACGCCGGCGCAAACAGGAACGTGAAGTTCGTAGCCTGCAGGCAGTCCACGGCCTCTGCCTCGTGAAGCGGCAACGGCATGCCGAGACACTCAAGCATATCGGCACTGCCCGAGCGGCTGGAGACAGAGCGATTGCCATGCTTAACAACGCGCGAGCCACAGGCAGAAGCAAGCAGGCCCGTGCCTGTCGACAGGTTCAGGCTGCCTGACCCGTCACCGCCCGTACCTACCGTATCGACCGTCGGCGCGCCCTCAGGAATTTCCGGGTGAACCGCGAGTTCACGCATTGCAGTCGCAAATCCACGAATCTCGTCGGCCGTTTCGCCTTTGGCCCGCAGGCCCGCCAACAGCGCTCCGGCAAGTGCCGCCGGCAGCTCACCTTCGGCCAGTCTATACATGAGCTCGTAAGCCTGCGCTTCCGTGAGCGACCCGCCATCAAGCAGCCTGTCCAGCAACTTGTTGTAGTGTTTGCTCATCGCGCCTCCTGGCGCATGAAGTTGGCCATCAGGTCGTCGCCTTCGGGCGTGAGGACGCTCTCGGGATGAAACTGCACGCCCTCGATCTGCAGTGTCTTGTGGCGTACCCCCATGATTTCGCCGCGATCCGTTTGCGCAGTCACAATCAGATCGCCTGGCAGTGTTTCTTGTTCCGCGCACAGCGAGTGATAGCGCCCGACCTCGAACGGGTTCGACAGGCCATCAAATATTGCCTCACCATCGTGCTTCACCATTGAGGTCTTGCCGTGCATGAGTCTCTCGGCTCGTACAATCTTGCCGCCGTAGTGCTGCACGATGCTCTGATGACCGAGGCACACGCCGAGAATGGGCACCTTGCCCGCAAACGCCCCGATCATGTCCAGTGACACGCCGGCATGTTCAGGGCGACCAGGTCCGGGCGATATCACGAGGTGCGTTGGGTCGAGCGCGAGTCCTTCCTCAATTGTGATCGCATCATTTCGATACACCATGACCGACGCGCCCATCGCGGCAAACGCCTGCACGAGGTTGTAGGTGAAGGAGTCGTAGTTATCGATCAGCAGCATGCGCACGTGGCTGAAAGGCTTCTTGCTTGTCATCACAAGCCCTCCTTCGCAATTTTTAGTGCGCTTCGCAGAATTGCGCTCTTCGCCATGACTTCCTGATATTCCTTCTCGGGAACCGAGTCGGCAACGATACCGGCACCCGCTTGAAAACTGTACTCATCGCCGGAAAAAACGAGTGTCCGAATTGTTATAGCCTGATCCATATCACCGCTCAGCCCGAAATAGCCGGCAGTTCCCGCGTACAAACCGCGCCCTACCTCCTCCATCTCCTCGATAATCTGCATCGCACGAACCTTGGGCGCCCCGACCAATGTGCCCGCAGGGAAGCTCGCGGCAAACAGGTCGAACTGATCGAATTCGGCGGCAAGCTCGCCCTGCACACCGCTGACAATGTGCATGACGTGGCTGTAGCGCTCGATGGCGCGGTATGGATCAACCTGTACGCTGCCGGCGCTAGCAACGCGACCCAGATCGTTCCGTGCCAGATCAACGAGCATGACATGCTCAGCAGCTTCCTTCGGATCAGCCAACAGCGCCTCTTCGTTTGCCTCGTCTTCAGCACGTGTGGCGCCACGCGGCAGCGTGCCGGCGATCGGGCGCAATGAGGCTTTGCGGTGGTTGAGCTTGACTAGCGCCTCGGGCGAAGAGCCAACCACTTTCAGGTCGTCGAAGTCGAAGAAGAACATATACGGCGAAGGATTCAGCAGGCGCAGCGCGCGGTAGACCTCGAACGGCGCGACGTTGGTTTTGCCTTTGAACAGAACCGATAACACGATCTGGTAAATATCGCCGGCGGCAATATACTCCTTGCACGCCTCGACGCGTTGTGAAAACTCCTCCTCTGTCAGGCTGGCATCTGCGGGGGAAACGGAGACCTCCGAGTCATTGATCGGAATGGGCCCGCGCAGCTGTCTGATGACCTTGCCGCGGAGCCTCTGCCGCTCATCTTCGGGGCCGTCGTGCAACAAAGCCACGCGGCGAGTGAGGTGATCAAACACGAGGAGCGATTGCGGGGCCACGAAGGCAGCGTCTGGAACACCTGCCTGCTTTTCTGTGGTGACAGGTAGTTTCTCGAACAGTCGGACAACGTCATAGCCCGACACGCCAACGAGGCCGCCGGCAAACGGCAGGTCATCGTCCGGCTGCGGACGCGGTGCTATCGCAAGCGCTTCGCGCAGGGCGCCCAGGTATTCCTGCTGCGTCTTCGGCCGCGGCTGCGACTCGCCGTTGATCGTAAGCGCGGCATCATCCATGCGAACTTCGACGGCATCGCCGAAACCGAGGAACGAATAGCGCGCGAGTCGTTCACCGCCCTCGACACTTTCGAGAAGAAAGCGCGGGCGAAGATCACCCAGCTTGAGGTACGCCGATACCGGAGTATCGAGGTCGGCAGCAATGTCGAATGGTGCTTGCATGTATCGTTCTCGTGTCAACGCCAAAAAAAAACCCATCCCTGATATCGGCAGAGATGGGCTTCGTGTTCGTTTCGCTCAGCTACGGGTCAGCCGGCCGCCATCTCCTGTGAGGGCAGCCACCACCAGCGGTTGATGCTGTGAGCGTTCATGTGGCGAGTATCTCCATGTGCCATGCAGCCGTCAACCCCCCCCGTTTGGTTACAACTGATACAGCATGGGTAGAACCAGAGAGAAGCCGATCCACATAATAATAGTGAGCGGAATGCCGACGCGCAGGAAGTCACCGAACTTGTAGCCGCCGGCCGTCATGACAAGCAGATTGGTCTGGTAACCGTACGGCGTCGCGAAACTCATGTTTGCGCCAAACAGGACAGCGAGGATGAAAGGTTCCGCGCTGACACCAAGCTGGTTCGCGATACTGATGGCAATGGGCGTACCAATGGCTGCGGCGGCGTTGTTCGACACGATGTTGGTCATTATC
>CALDZH010000131.1 GCA_937944275.1 uncultured Woeseiaceae bacterium | reverse complement strand
AGTGCTAAATCCTGCCCCCGCGACTACACTTTGGAGGCAGAAGTCCGCGATGCCTATTTCGCCACGGACTACTGCTGAACTAGTGTGGCTTGCGATTGTTACGTGGGGCCGTGGGAATAAATGGCGTTAAAACCGCATCTGCCTAGTCACATTTTCTGATCGTAGTATCCGCTTAGTAGGTCTGTACCACACGCGTACCACCTATATCTTAACTAGCTGTTTTATATAGATAAGCTGTCCAGTCCATCATGGGCGCGACATTGACCCGAGTGTTTCGTATGTTCATCAGCTCTTCAATATTGCCGCGCCTGCGAAAAGTGAAAAATATCTACTGCCTTCAATACAGCGCTCTATAATATGAGATTAACCCGAGAAAGCGCATGTTGTCCCATCAAGACGTAATAGCGGAAATTCTGGATCTGCCGGATGGCCCTGAAATCGGAGCATTCTTCGACTTCGACGGGACCATCATCTCTGGCTACTCTGCCATCGCGTTCTTCAAGGAACAGCTCAAGCGCGGCCACATGTCGCCGCGTGATGTCGTCGAACTCATAAGCGTCATGGCGAGCTTCGGCATGGGCATACTGGGCTTCCCGGCCCTGATGCTGGCCGCTTCGCAGTTTCTGCGTGGTGTTCGCGAAGACAGTTACGCCGCGTTCGGCGAAGAGGTATTCAGGTCACATATCGCACGCCAGATTTACCCCGAGACCCGGGCGATGGTCAAAGCCCACCTGCAAAAGGGTCACACGGTAGCGATCATTTCCTCGGCAACGCCCTACCAGGTTGAGCCCGCGGCGCGCGATCTCGACATAGAGAACGTGCTCTGCACATACCTGCAGGTCGAGAATGGCGAATTCACTGGCGCGGTTGTGCGCCCGATCTGCTTTGGGCCCGGCAAGGTACTTGCTGCAGAATCCCTGTCACAAAAATACGGTGCGGACCTCGACAAGAGCTTTTTCTACTCTGATAGCACGGATGATATCGAACTCCTGGAGCGTGTCGGCAACCCGCGCCCCCTGAATCCCAGCAACAAGCTGCGGGCGATCTCGGAACGTCGCGGGTGGCCCGTACGACGCTTCGCCAGCCGCGGACGGCCGACGCCAACCGACTGGGTTCGAACTGCGATGGTTCCTGCGACCCTGTTGGGTTCCTTTATGTCCGGCCTACCCATCTGGGCCCTTTCCGGATCCAAACGGGACGCACTTAATTTTTCGATGTCCGTGTTTGCCGATGTCGCCAGTGCGTTGATCGGCCTGAACCTCTCGATCAAGGGTGAACATCACCTTTGGTCGCACCGCCCTGCCGTGTTCCTGTTCAATCACCAGAGCAACGTCGACATGGTCATCATCGCGCGCCTCCTGCGGCGGGATATCAGCGGCGTCGGCAAAAAGGAGATTGGCGATATTCCACTGATCGGTCGGGTGCTCGAATTCTCTGGCGTCGTTTTGATCGATCGCAAAGACACCCAAAGGGCAATCGAAACAATGGGGTCGCTTGTCGATACCATGCGTATCGAAGGCAAATCAGTCTGCATGTCGCCCGAAGGAACTCGCTCGATCACGCCCAGACTCGCGCCGTTCAAGAAAGGCGCTTTTCACCTTGCAATTCAGGCCGGTGTGCCAATCGTCCCGATCGTCATTCAGAATTCGAGCGATATCATGCCGAAAGGAGAAATGATCTACCGGCCCGCTACGGTCGAGGTCGAAGTTCTCCCGCCCGTCGACACATCCGGCTGGTCTGTGGAAACAATCGACGAGCATGTCGCCAGCGTACGGAACATGTACCTGGAAGCGCTCGATCAGGACCAATCTGCGGATACCGTGAAGCCACTCAGAGTAGTCAAGAAATAATGGATCAGTTAAGCCCACAAGACGCGCAATTCCTTTACATGGAATCTGGAGAAAATCACATCCAGGTAACGGCAGTTGCGATTTTCGACCCGTCGACAGTACCGGGTGGCAAGATTGTGCGATTCAAGGACATACTTGCCCATATCGAGAACCGCCTGCACATGAGCCCGCTGTTCCGGCGTCGTCTCGAACGCGTGCCCTTCGAACTCGATTTCCCGTATTGGGTCGATGACGAGCATTTCGACCTCGAATACCACGTACAGCACAGCCGCCTGCCGAAACCCGGAGACTGGCGCCAGCTGTGTATTCAGTTATCTCGCTTCCATGCACGCCCGCTCGACATGTCGCACCCCCTGTGGGAGATGCTCATAATCGAGGGCCTTGACCAAATCGATGGCCTCCCCAAAGGCTGCTACGCTGTTGCGACGAAACTGCATCACGCCGCCGTCGACGGTGCGTCCATGACAAGCTTCTATCGCGCATTGATGGACGTCGACAACAAGGGCACACCTGCTGTACCACTCAACGCTTGCGAGGCGACGCACAGTCCTAAACCTGGGATCGTGGACATGGCCGGGCGCGCGGTCTGGAATGCAGTCCGCTCGCCGATTGGCATGACGGACGCTGTCATGAGGTCTGCCCCGACCCTCTATCGCATGGCGCAACAGGCGCTTTCGTCACAGAAGAAGACATCCAAGCACCCGGTTCCCGACACGCGTTTCAATTGCAGAGCTTCACCGCACAAAATGTTCGATGCAACGAGCGTTGAGCTCAGTGACCTCAAGGCCGTCCGCAAGGCGGTACCGGGAAGCACGATCAACGATATCGTCCTGTGCATTTGCGGCGGCGCAGTGCGCAAATACCTGAAGCACCACAGTGAATTGCCGAAAGACTCCCTCGTCGCCTGGGTGCCGATCAATGCACGATCGGGTCCGATGGAAGATGACGAGCATCCGGGCAACAGGGTCACGGCGATGACGACACGGATCTTTACAAATGTCGAAGATGCTGTTGAACGCCTGCAATTGATTCACAAGTCCACACAGAGAAGTAAGGCCGCAAAGGCCGGCATCTCGGCGCGGCTGATGACGGACCTTAGCCAGCATGTCCCCTCCGCCACGCTTTTGACCGCCGGTCGGCTGGTCCTGCGTGCCGGCATGGCAGCGCGGGTCTGCAACCTGTTCATCTCGAACGTTCCCGGACCACAGGTACCGCTGTACATGAATGGTGCGCAGCAGGTCGCCACCTACGGAATCGCGCCGCTCGTGGATGGTATGGGTTTATTTATTGCGACACCCAGCTATAACGGCAAGATCACGTTCAACGTCACATCAACTCGCGAAACATTGCCGGATATTCGCTTTTTCATAGAGTGCATTGAAAAATCACTGGACGAACTACGCAAAGCGACGATGACGCCGAAGACCAAAAAGAAACGCAAGAAGAAAACAGCCGCCAAGCGCTGATTAAGCAAACTGGTCTGAACTTGTCCGGACCAAAGCAGTCCACTGACTGCAACAAAGGGGGGTCGGACATTCGACACAAGTTGCCAATAATTTTCGTTACCTGCGCTGTCATCCTGACCAGCGCTTATGCGTCAACCTACCATTCGGTAGCGCGTGCTTCAGATGTCACACTGGATATCAGCTTTTCCGGATCAGTGAATGACGGCAAAGCTGCTGCCCTGACTGCCTGGCTACATGCGGTAGCCACCAGTATGGAAAATGTATATGGACGATTTCCGTTGCCTGAAGTTCGAGTCCGCGTCGTCTCAGATCGCCGTGGCACGGATGGCGGCGGTTCCCCCGTGCCGTTCGGCCGAGTCACACGAAACGGGGGCGAGATGGTCGAGCTATTCGTCAACCCGGACCGCCCTATCGAAGACTTCTATGCCGACTGGACCGCCACACACGAATTCAGCCATTTATTGCTGCCGCGAATAAGCTACAAGCAGCGTTGGATCTCCGAAGGCTTCGCCAGCTACTACCAAAATGTGTTGATGGCACGAAATGGCAGTTACACGACCGAACAGGCTCTGAAAAAATTATCAGAAGGCTTCGCTCGTGGACGCGCATCCCGCCCGGAGCTGTCGCCCAACGAGGCCGCGCGGGAAGGTGTCAGTAAGGCCCGCTACAAAATCTACTGGAGCGGAGCTGCAATCGCGCTACTGGCTGATGTGGAATTGCGGCAACGGTCGGGCGGCCTAGAGTCCCTGGACGTAGTACTGGGCCGCTTTCAAGAGTGCTGTTTGCCATCACGGAGGCGATGGTCGGGTACCGAGCTATTCACACAGTTCGACTCGCTGATCGACGAGCCTGTTTTCATGCCGCTCTACCGCCGGTACGCAGATACCAGGGGATTTCCGGAGATTGAACGAACCTTGCAGCTCGAATTGTTACGCACCGATGTTTTCGCTGTGCGTACTAACCCGAATTGACCTGAATTCGCCTTGATTCCATAGTTTTCGCAGCACACCACTCTGCCCTGGGAAATCGAGGTACGAACAATGAGAATAATGCTGCGCGGATTGCTTTTCCTGGCACCGGCGATGCTATTGTCCGGTTGCGGTCAGGGCGAAGTCAGCTTTGCCGACGATATTAATCCGATCATCGAAAAAAGTTGTATCAGCTGCCATAGCGGAACCGGCGAAGGCGCCAATGCAAGCAAATACCTGATGGCCGACTATGCCGGCGTGATACAAGGCACCAAGTACGGTCCCGTCGTCGTTCCAGGCAGTCGGATGTCGAGTTCCCTGTACCTCGTGGTCGCCGGCAAAACGGCGCCCGAAATCCGCATGCCCCCACACAATGACGAATCATTTGCCCAAGGTCGGGGCGTAATGTTATCAGCCGGCGAAATCGAGAAGATTGGCCTGTGGATCGACCAGGGCGCCAGGGACAACTAGCAGCGCATTCAGATGCGAGACGAGCACGGGCGCACTAGTGTGCCTGTCGCTCATCTCTGGGCATCACAAAAAACTGCAACTCGCCGAGATCACCTTCGAGTGATCCGAGTTTCGCCTCCGGTTCATTCCTGAGCTGGTCCGCGATTCTCTGCGCCTCGCTCATATAGTGACGATAGAGTTGCTGCCGAAGAGCTAGCGACAGCACCGCAGGCTCACCCTCTTCATTGTTCAACGCCTGGTCCAGCGAAAACTCCGGCAGAACACCCGAGGCGTACTTGTGTGCCCAGGTGCCGGTCGCCAGGTCGAAATCGTAGAGATTTAGAAACTGGTGCCCTTCCCGTGCGAGAAACAGGACAGCATCGATAACGTAGTTGGCCTCGGCATCGTCCATTACCCAGTGCAACCCGACGCGGCACCATCCCGGTTTCAGACCGCAATGGCCCTGCTGTACCGCCGAACGGTATTTTTCCGATGTAGGCTCGTCAATATCAAGCAACCGGTGTCCGTAAGGACCCGCGCACGAACAACCCGCACGCGACTGGATACCGAACAAGTCATTCAGCAACACGGTCAACAACTTGTGGTGCAGGTACTTGCCGCTGGCATCCTTGATATTGAAGGAAATAATCCCAACCCTGCTTCCCGGGTCCGGGTTGCCAAGTACCTCGATATTCTCGCTGTTTCCCCAACGCCGCAAGGCACGATTGGTAAACTCGAGTTCGCGTTCGTGAATAACATCGTGACCAACTCTGTCCTTGACCTGGAAAACAAGGCCGGCCTTCAATGTCTGCAACACACCCGGCGTACCGGCTTTTTCACGTTCTTCGATGCGCGAAATGAAATCCTGGTCTGTCATGCCAACGTAGTCGACCGTGCCTCCCGCACTCACGCTGGGCGGCAGATCCCGGTCGTAAATTCGTTCGTTGAATACAAGCACGCCACTCGATCCCGGGCCACCGAGGAACTTGTGCGGCGAAATGAATATCGCATCGATGCTCGGATCATCACCGTCAAACTCGGGCTCCGGATTCATATCGATAGCGACGTACGGCGCGCACGCGGCAAAATCGAAACAGGCCAGCGCGTCGTACTTGTGCAACAAGCCGGCGATCTTGCGAACATCAGACCGAATCCCGGTGACGTTCGATGCAGCCGAGAAGGAACCAATGCGCTTGCGATCCTGATAGCGCGGATCCTGCAGAAGTTCTTCAAGGTGTGCGAGATCAACATGGCCGGACGCATCCAGTTGCACCTGTACCGTAGTAGCGAGCGACTGTCGCCACGAAATCTCGTTCGAATGATGCTCGTACGGGCCGATAAAGACCACGGGTTGCGTCGCCTTGAGTATATCGTCATCCAGCATATCGCCCAGGTTTTTGCGCGTGGCCGGTGCGAGCGTGACGCCTATGATCTGCTGCAGCTTGTCGATCGCGCCCGTAGCGCCCGTACCGCAGGCGATAAGCCGGCCTTGCGGCCCCGCATTGACGGACGTCTTGATGGCTTCCTCAGCCTCATGCAGCAGCTGACTCATGCTGCGGCCCGTGATGTCGTCCTCGGTGTGAGTGTTCGCGTAAACGCGCTGCAGACCCTGCAGGTACGACTCTACGAATCGCAGACAGCGGCCCGATGCGGTGTAGTCGCAATACACCATGAGGCGTTCGCCAAATGGCGTTTGAAAAGTAGAATCCACACCAACGATTTGTTGGCGCAAGAATGCCGGATCGAGTTGTTCTGTACTCATGTGTTGCGACCTGAAAGCAGCTATTCAAAAAGATCGGATGATTACCCTGACGCCATGCGGCAGGATCACCAACCTCAGCGTATTATGCCTGATACTGGCAATCGATTAGGATGTGAGAATGGCGAAGAAGCTCAAGAACGAAAAGGCACTGCTGGCCGAGGCATTGAGGATAATCCTCGATGACGCCGTCCAACGCGGTGTCGTCGAGCTCGAACCAACCGACTCCCATGATCTCAAGATCGAGTTTGCTTACCGCCTGTTGATTCACGACAAGGCCATCGCGCCACTGCCGGCGGACAAGATCTCGCTCCCCAATATGCGGCACAGGCTGGCCATGTGGGTGACACACAAGTTGCCACCCGACCATGATCTGCTGAAATAGTACTTTGGCCTACTGCGCTTCGAGCGTGACCTCAATAGAGTTCGCGATTGCGCTTGGTACGCCTACGTTTGCGGTGAACGCCCTGTAACCGGAATCCCAGAAGTAGAGCTGCATGCGCCACATCTGGCCGTAGTGCAGTACGAGCGTCTGGCCGCCTTCCTTTATGACCAGGATATCCGTTGGCAGAGCTGCAACATGGTCAACGCCGGGATACGGTGATCCATCGCTTTTGCCTTCGCTCCGGAAGCGAGAATTGATGCGCACCATCTTGTCTTCAATGTAGGGATTCGTCACACCGATATACACCGCGTCATCTCGCAGCTTGATCGCGGCAACCTGTTCCCACCCCGTGGAGTCGTCGATACCGGAAACAGTGCTGTTGGCCAATGCCATCTTGACGTTGCCAACCACGGTATCGAAGTTCTCGACGGAGTCCTCGGTAATCAGCAACTGGCTTTTCTCGAACGTACGAAATTTCGCCATCATGCGCGCCGGTCCGTCGCCCTTGAACTTTTTGTAGTGCTTCTCCTTGCGCACAGGCTCCTGCTGCTCGGCCACAGCCTCGCCAGGAACTGCAGCAACAAGCTGGCGAATCTCGTCGGAGACACCGCGCGCCGCCGTAAGCAACACATCGTAGTTAGTAGAATTGGCGTAGAACACCATGGCATGTGCGACCGGATTCGCCATGTTGATGTACGTCTGCTGCTCGTCGCCGCTCGTGTACACGGCCAGGCGCAGGATCTGCGCCGATATCGTTCGCGCTGACTCATCCTTTGCCGCGTCTGCATAGGCAGGTGAGGTCAGGACATACACGCGCGCACGATGCTTGTCTTCCGGCACGCGCACATCGTGTGTCGCATGCAGTACGAGTCCGGACGTAGCAAACGCCGCCTCTACAGCTGCCGTGGTTTCATCGAAGGACACCGTTGAAACATGGATTGCTTCGAAGATGCCGATTTTTTCATCTGCCGCAAACGAAAGCGGCGCTGAAATCAGCGCCGCAATCATGATTACGGCCATCCATAGTCTGGCCTTCATGTTTTGCTCCTAGAAGCTGTATGCGATCTCAAACTCGAGCTGACTCATCTTGAGCTCGATCATCTGCGGAGACATGAAATCGGGGCCCGGATCGAAAGCACTTGGACCGGTTACGGATTTCTCTGGTGCGTACATGAACGAGAAGTGCCACACACCGCCACTGGCCGCCTGCCGAGTCAAACCGAATGTGATGTGTTGCTCCATGACACCGGGCGCGAGAATATTGAACAGCACGTCGGCTTCCTGAATCGGCTGCTCGCCGTAGCTATAGCCAAATCGCCAGGTGCTGGTCTCGTCCCGTCGCCATTCCAATCCGATCTTGTAGGTCGTCATGTCTTCCCAACCGAAGCCGGCACCGTTGGCGCCGCCGAGACAGCTCTCTATGTCCGTGCCGCCAGGTACCGCCGGGCAGGAGAAGAGGTTTGCCATCGGGTTGCCAACCGAGTCGACGTCATCAAACGCCGTATTTTCGATATCGAAGTTGATGCGCAGTGAATCGCTCGCAACAAATGACACGCCAGCCTTGATACTTGCGGGAATGTCGAAGCCGCCGGCTTCGGCGTAAAGGTCCGCGTAGTCATCGAACTCGCCCATCGATATCTTTGACGTATAGGACAGACCGACGCTGAAAGCATCGCTAATGCCCCACCAGAGGCCTGCGGCGAAACCAAAGCCGGTGGACAAGTCGTGGCCGTTGTCGCTCAACGCCGTCGGGATGGTGCACGCGCCCGTGTTCGGATCGAATGTCGATACGCAGGTCTTGCTGACTGCCTGGAAGGTCTGAACGCCTTTCGCTTCGAACGACTGGATTGCGAAAACCGGCCCGATGCCCCAGGCGAAGTTGTCGCCGGCTTTGGCCGCGTAATTGACCGTCAGGAATGCCTGCGAAAGGTCGACACCCGCTACGCCTGCACAATAAGGACCCGGACCCGTTGCCGGCGGCTCGGCGAGCTGCGGATTACCGCCACAAAAATAGGAAGTCGCCGAGATATTGGAGTCATCCCAGTCGGTGTTCATGCCGCCGCGGCCGTAAAAAGCAGCCGTAATATTGCCGTCGTTGGCAAGACTCCAGTTTTTGGCTATGTAGGGTATCGGGAAATACTCGCTACTACTGTCATATTCACCCGGCGCAATCGTATGCGATGGTAGGAATACGTTGTTGTCAGGGTCGATGGGAATTAGGGCGCCGTTCAGCTGGCTTGGGCCTGCGACAAAGCTGCGCCGCGGGCTGAAGATCGAAAGGCCCGCTTCCCACCGATCGCTCGCAAATACGCCAAGCGCAGGATTTGATGCGCTCATGATTGCGCCCATGTCTGCATTGGAGCCGATGCCGGTACCAGCCATGCCCTTCGAGGCCGTGCCTACGCCATGTGTGAAATAACCATTCGTAGCCATAGCAGCGCTGCTGAAAGCGAATAACCCTGTCGCCAATAGTGCAGCCGTGACTCTTCGTCCTGACTTGTTCATCATTTTTCTCCCTGCGTTTTGCAGAATACTTCGTGTAGCGTGTTCATTACTTTAGGAGCATCGTCACCGGCCAGCGAATAGGTGACCGACTGTGCATGCTTCCGTGCCTTGACAATTCTTTCCCGCCGCAGGACCGCAAGATGCTGCGACAGGGCTGACTGGCTGAGTCCAAGCTCTTGCTGTAACTCGCTGACCGTCTTCTCACCCTCTGCCAGCTTGCAGAGAATCATCAGACGCCATTCATTGGCCATTGCTTTGAGCAGTTCGACCGCATGCGATGCCATATCGTGAAGCTCACCGAGCTTCTCAATATCTTCCGGCATCTTGTCCCCGCTCTCGTTTTTCATTACTCGCAGCCGCCGAA
>CALDZH010000130.1 GCA_937944275.1 uncultured Woeseiaceae bacterium | reverse complement strand
AAAATAGCGAAATCACTCGAGAAATCCCCGCCTTCCAGTCCGCGAAAGCGAAAGACTGTGAAATCGACCGCCCGCAGCACCCGCAAAAAGACCGCGAAGTCCTGAGTTTATTGACTTCGTTGGCCTCGTTCCGCAGGCCATGTTCACAATAACGTGAACTGACTCACATTATGGAAAGCCAGACTTTCATTTATGTGACCCGCTACAAGGGCTCAACACGCAGTTTTTCTTAAGCTAACCCATCGGAAGAGTCTCCCGTGAAAGCCGCGTTGCGGACTTCACAGGGCACTCGTGGGTTGATATGCGGGTTCATCGTGTCGATGCGGGCTATTTTGGGAATATTGTTGCTGACGGGCATCGCCCTGCCAGGTGTCTCTGAGTCGTTTCAGGGATCACCGGGTACGCAGCCGCTTCGCCATGCCGAAGCGATCGCTCTGGCACGCAACGGAGAAACCGCAAAAGCCCTCGATATGCTCGGCGAATTGCGCCGTCTGCAACCCGACGACAAGCAACTGCTGTTTGACGAGACCGTGATCCTTGCCTGGGCGGACCGGCATGCTGAAGTCGCCGAGAATGCCGCCGACATCGACCCGGCCACCGCACCCGCTTACGTCGCCGAAGCAGTGGCCAAATCCCTGCGCGATACAGGCGACTTCGAGGGAGCCGCAATGTGGTATCGGGCGCAGCTGGAACAGAACCCGCAGAATACCGACTCGCGGGCCGGGCTGGCGATGACTTATGCCGATGCCGGCCAGTTCGATGCGGCGCGATCGACGCTGTTCGCCGAGACAGAGTTAGACGACGAGACTCACTTCACATTGAGAACGCAGCTGGTCGAGGCCTACATCCTTGAGCGCGAAGGGCGCCTTATGGATGCCCTGGCGGTCTACCAGCGGGTGCTCGATGCGAACCCGACCGACGGCGAGGCACTGCGCAGCAAGGCGCTTCTATTGCGCTCCATGCTGATGCCGAGGGAGGCACTGACCCTGGCCCGGCAACACCCCGGCCTGCTAAGCGATGACGAAGTTCTACAGCTCGAAGCCGACGTGGCCGCGCTGCAGATTCGCTATGGCGCCCAAACATCGTATCCCGTAGCGCGGCATTTCGAAGGCATCGACCGAGCGCTACAGCAAGTGGACACACTCCTCGATCGGACCGACCTCGATACGGAGACGCGCACGCGCCTGCGTTACGACCGGATTGTCGCACTGGCCGACCGCCTGATGATGGCCGAGGCAATCAGCGAGTTTGAATCTGCGGAACTCGACCCGAACATCGTTCCTGCCTATGTGCTGGCGGCAATCGGCAGCGCCTACCTGTGGGAACGCCAGCCAGAACTGGCGCGCCAATACTTGGAACTCGCGCTGGAGCGCCAGCCGAACAACGAGGACATCAAGTTTCGGTTGTTCTTCGTCTACTCCGACCTCCGGGAACACGATTTGGCAACACAACTCGTCGAAGGCATGCTCGCGGACATCGAGCCGACCAACCAGGTTCCCGGTTCAAGCGTCATCAAAGGATCGAGTCCATACCTGCGCGCACTGATTCTCAGGGGCCTGGCGAGCGCCTACAGTGACCAGCTTGCAGATTCACAAGAGCATTTCGAAACACTGTTAGTCGACCTGCCCCACAACACCGATGCGCGCCAGGAACTGGCAAATGTCTATCGCTGGCGAGGATGGATCGATCGTTCGCTGGCCGAGTATTCCCAGGTCCTTGCGGTGGAGCCCGGCCTGGTATCTGCCCGCGTAGGCAAGACTTACACAATGCTCGATAATCGCGATTACGCGCGGGCTGAGCAGGAAATACTGGACCTCCAGTCGCAATACGGTTTTGAACCGGGTGTCCATTTGCTGGCCAAACACTGGCAGGATCACAACCGGCAGGAAATTCTCGTCGAGAGCAATTTCGGTGAGAGTAGCGGTGACACGTTCGGTCAGGACCAGTATGAACTCAACGCGGCCTGGTACAGCATGCCGCTGGCCTACCGTTACCGGGCCTTCTTCACAACCCACGATGCTTATGCTGAATTCCCGGAGGGCTCAGAACATCGGCGGCGTGCGAGTGCGGGCGTTGAGTATCGCTACACGCGCTGGCTTGCCACTGCTGCAATCTCGGCTGATCGCGATGGCGGTGGCGCAGGCATTCGCGGCGGAATCAACTACCGGCTGAATGATTTCCTGAACATTGGCGGCCGGCTGGAAACCCACAGTAACTCGATGCCGCTGCGCGGCGAGCGACTCGGCATCAGCAGCGACCTGGTGGCAATCGAAGCCACCTATGCGCGGCACGAATCTACGACCGTGCAAGGCTCGCTTTCCTACCAGGACATCTCGGATGGCAACACGGCGAGCTCCCTCTTCGTCGGCGCAGAGCAACGGCTCGTCAATCATCAGGATTACAAGCTAACGCTGCTTGGAGAGTTGTTCGCGGAAAACCGCAAACTCGAAGATGTCGCCTACTACAGCCCTCGGCACGTCTTTACATGGATGCTTGGCCTGCGCAACGACTGGCTGATGTTTCGCCGCTATGATTTTGCCCTGAGCCACAGCCTGACCGGGTATGCCGGGCGCTACCACCAGGCCGGATTCGATACCGGTACTAACTGGAACCTCGAGTACCGATTCCAGACAGACTTCAATGCACGCTGGAACGGCTATTTCGGCCTCAAACACAGCAGCAATGTCTATGACGGCACGCGCGAAACGGCCACGTTCTTTTTGGCCGGGCTCGGTGGGAGATTCTGATGCAACTGCTCCCGCTTCTTCTCCTGCTTGCCCTCCCGGTTCACGCCGAGGAGCCGGCGTTGCAAGTGCTCTCGTATCACGACGTCAAGGACTATGTCGCTGGCGACTACGATCCCGACCAGTACGCGGTGTCCACAAGCAACCTGATCGCGCAGTTCACTTTCTTGCGCGACAACGGGTTCCACCCGGTCAGCGTCGACGACGTCATCGCTGCATACGATGGACAGCGCCCACTGCCTGAAAATGCCGTCCTTCTGACTTTCGATGACGGCATGAAGAGCTTCTATACGCGAGTCTACCCGCTGCTCAAGCTATTCAAATACCCTGCGGTTATCAGCGTCGTGACGAGCTGGATAGAGTCGGACGTGGAACTCGACTATGCCGGCAAAACGCGTGTCTCCGGGGATTTCCTGACCTGGGACCAGCTACGTGAGATGCAGGCCTCCGGTCTGGTAGAGGTCGCCTCTCACAGTCACGACCTGCACAAGGGAATTCGGGGCAATCCTCAACACAACACGCAGCCTGCAGCGACGACCCGACTTTTCGATGGCGAAAAGTATGAAACGGAGGCGGCCTACACCGCTCGCATCGAGCGCGACCTCGAGCAGAGCGTCAATAGCCTGCAAAACGAACTCGACCGTCCCCCGCGGGTGATGACCTGGCCATTCGGCGCGCTGAACGACGATTCGACCGCCGTTGCCAGGAAGCTCGGGATGCATATCAATCTGACCCTCGCGCCAGAGACGACCGTTCGCAACGGTAGCCTGCGCCTGGGCCGTAATATGCTGGTTGCGAACCCGACGCTCGATTACTTCAGTGCCGAACTGCTGCAGAAACAACCACAGCGGATATTCCGCGTGGCCCAGGTCGACCTTGATTACGTCTACGACCCCGACCCGGAACAACAGCGCCGCAACCTGGACCGCCTGCTTGACCGCATCAAGGCCATGGAAATCAGCCATGTCTTCCTGCAGGCCTTCGCCGATGATGACGGCGATGGCGGCGCCGACGAAGTCTATTTTCCAAACCGCCATCTCCCGGTGCGCGCCGATCTGTTCAACCGCGTTGCCTGGCAACTCAGAACGCGCGCTGACGTTCGCGTTTTTGCCTGGTTGCCGATGCTGAGTTTCGTTGGGGATGCCTTCGAGCCGGAATGGCGGGTCATGCAGCAACGTAACGGAGTGACGGCTCCCGACCCTGTTTCGGAACCGAGACTTTCACCGTTCAGTCCGGATGCGCGCAAGCTGATCTCGGAGGTTTATGAAGACCTTGCCATACATGCGAAATTCGACGGTTTGCTGTTTCACGACGACGGGCGCCTTAATGAATTCGAGGATTTCAGCCCGCCCGCACTTGATGCACTCGTCGAGGCGTTCGGCGAGCCGGTGACACCCGCTGCTCTTGAAGAGGACGAGGAACTCGCACGCCGCTGGTCGACACTCAAATCGGAAAGCCTCCTCGCGTTCAGTCTGGAACTCGCCGAGACGGTTCGACACTATCAGCCGGATATCAAGACTGCGCGGAACATTTTCGCGAGTGCACTACTTGACGACCAGGCTGACGTTTATCTCGCACAGGACTATGACCGCTTCCTGGAGACGTACGACATTGTCGCGCTGATGGCAATGCCGGGCCTGGAGGCAAGGGAAGACGAGAAGGACTTCTACGAAGACCTGGTAGCAAGAGTCAGCGCCAGTCCTGAGGGACTCGGACGCACCATATTCCAGCTCCAGACGGTCGACTGGTCAAACTCGCTGCCGCTGGACAGCCGCGATTTGCGGCAGAGATTTCGCTGGCTGCAATCGCTTGGCGTGCGCCACCTTGGCTACTACCCGGACGACTTCGTAATGGGGCACCCAAAGTTGGATGACGTCAGGCTGGGAATGTCGCTGGCGAACGAATACGGCGAGGTGTTGCCATGACCCTTGCAAGCTTCGTCGAGGCCTTATTCAATTTCGCCTTTTACTATCCGTTTTTCATGGCGTACCTCTGGATCACCGGCGCCGTCTATTATTTCTTTTACCGCGAGCACGCAGAAAAGAGAGCCGTAAACGACCCGCCCCCATTGCCGGAGCAGCCACCCGGGGTGACTTTCATCGTTCCTTGCCATGACGAGGGCCAGAACGCCAGGGAAACGATCGCTGCACTGCTCGGCCAAGACTACCCGGATTTCGAGGTTTTGGCTGTCAACGATGCCAGCAGCGACGAGACGGGCAAAATCCTGGACGAGATGGCCATGCTCTCCGACCACCTCCGGGTCATCCACTTCGAAACGAACCAGGGCAAAGCCATGGGGCTGCGCGCCGGTGCGATCGCAGCCAAAAACGAGATCCTGATTTGTATTGATGGTGACGCCATTCTTGACCGTTATGCCGCCCGCTGGCTGGTCTGGCATTTTATCAAAGGGCCCAGGGTCGGCGCAGTTACGGGCAACCCGCGCGTCCGTAATCGCACCACCTTGCTTGGCAAAATTCAGGCCGGTGAATTCTCGTCGATTATCGGCTTGATCAAACGCGCGCAGCGTATTTACGGCCGCGTATTCACTGTATCCGGCGTGGTAGCGGCCTTCCGGCGTACCGCCTTGCAAAAAGTCGGGTACTGGAAACTGGATATGGTCACCGAGGACATCGATATCAGCTGGTCGCTACAGCTCAACCAGTGGGATGTTCGTTACGAGCCGAACGCCCTTTGCCACATCCTGATGCCGGAAACTCTCGACGGCCTTTGGCGCCAACGACTGCGCTGGGCACAGGGTGGTATCGAAGTGCTGCGGCGGCGTTTTCGAGAGCTGGCTACCTGGCGTAACCGGCGAATGTGGATGGTGGGCGTCGAACTCATCGTAAGCACATTCTGGGCGTACACGATGGGCTTCGTGTTCGTTGTCTGGGTCGCTGGCCAAATATTCACACTGCCACCGGCGTTGCATGTCTCGGCGGTATTGCCCGGTTGGAGCGGCGTGATGCTGGGCATGACTTGTCTCTTACAGTTCGCCATCAGCCTGTTGATTGATAATCGCTATGAGCCACGAAGCCTCGGCCGCTACTACTACTGGATGATCTGGTACCCGATGGTCTACTGGGCAATCCAGGCGGCAGCCAGTATGGCCGCCGTGCCAAAAGCCCTCCACAAGCGCCGCGGCAGCCGAGCGGTATGGGTGAGCCCTGACCGAGGCTTCCGTCCCGAAACCGAAGACTGATATGGCGGATTCAGAGCGCAAACTGCACATCAACATGCCGAAGCTGCTACCGCGGCGTCGGCGTGTCGCTGATGCCGTGCTGACGGCACTGATGTGGGCGTTCTATTCCTATCTCTGGGCGCCGCTGATCAGCCTCGTCGCCTGGCTGCTCGGTTTCGAATTCGCCTATGACGTTCTGGTTCGCGCCGGCGGGCTGGAACTGTTGAAGGAGGTCATACTCTTCTACGGCACGACGGTCACTATTATATTCATTGTGGTCTCGGGTTGGTCCATCATCAACCGCAGCCGCTTCGCACACCGCAATCGACGTAAGGCGATTCAAACTGTCACCGAAGAGGAGATTTCCGACTACTTTGGCATCACGGCCGAGCAGCTGGCAACGATGCGCGATTCGCAGATTGTCCATGTCGGGCTAGGAGAAATCGGGGATATTCAGACGGTCGAGTCCTCACTGATCCGGATCGATCGCGAATCAGTTCGAGTGACGTCGCCAGATACTGCGGTCGCAGAGAATGAATCCGGCCAGGATGACGAGAAACCAGGCACCGTGATCCAACGACCCGGCTGATGCAAGCACGTACCCCAGACCACCGATAGCCACAGCGAATATCAATCGTCCGAATGTCGCACCAAGGCCCGAGTTTCCCCGACTCGAAACCGTTTGTTTGCTATCGTTTGTAATATTAGTTCGTGACGGCGAATCCTTTCGTCCCAATCACTCCTGTCATTCTATCCATGTTGTCGCGGACTCCATTTTGTCTCGCGAAATACCACCGTTTGCCGGTGCTTTTCAGGCCGTCAATCCTTCGGCCGCAGCTGGCATCGTAAGTTTAGGATACATACCGGTCGCCTGCCCGGCAAAGTAATCGATGCCATCGATCAGTTCCTCCACACTAGAAAACCTCTGCTCGCGATCATTGGCAAGCGTGCGATCAACAATTGGCTGGTATTGCCGCAGCGCATATCCCATGCTCGGCGTATCTGTGCGCTCGCGCGCAAACTTAATGGCGTCGAAAGAACCGCCCTGGAACGGGACGCGCCCGGTGAAGATGCGGTACCACAGGGCACCGAAGCTATATATGTCACTGCGTTCGTCTAGCGTATCGCCGCGGATCTGCTCCGGGCTCATGAAATGCGGCGAGCCAACTGAAAAATTCCTGCCTTCCTGGTATCGCGCAACAATAATCCGCTTGCTGATCCCGAAATCAATCAATAACGGTACGCCGTCCTGGCGAATCAGCACGTTGTTGGGCTTTAAGTCCAGATGCAAAAAGCCGACTTCGTGTACATGCCGCAGTGCCTCGGCGACCCGTCGCAGATAGTCGACTCGGCTGACACTACGCCCGGCCTTGGCGAACAGCTCGCCGATACTCCCTCGCCGGCAGTATTCCATTGTCAAATACGCGATGCCGCCGGTCTCGCCGTATTCATAGGCCGGGGCAACGTATTGGTCTCCAAGTTTGCGCAGCGTTTCGAACTCTTGCCGCAACGTCAGCTGTTGTCCCTCACCGTATTTGCTGCTCTGGAGTTCACGAATCTTGATCGCAACGTCCTCGCCACGCTCTTCGCTAAAGGCGCGGTAGACGGTCGCGGTGTAAGTCCCGGCCAGAGGCTCAATAATTCGGTAACCAGGAATAGTCGGCGCTCCCTCAACAACAGATTGCCCGACCACCTTTTCCCGGCTGGCGATATCCTGCATCACCGTGGACACCCGGCTGGAGGAAAGCTCACTGGCTAACAGGGAACTTGCTAAGGCCAGCTTCGTGGACCGCGCCGCTCTGAGCTGCTCGTTATTCTCGAAAATCAGGAGGATCTCGGGATGGACTTCGAGGTTCAGAATGCGGAGCAAGAAGATGCCAGTCGTCATTTCCGAAAAGCTGCTGAACCCCTGCCTGACGACGATCAGCTGGTAGCGACTCAACTGCGCCCTGTCGAGATACATGGGTGCATTCACTACTCGCGTGTGCTCCAGCATCATTTTCGGCCACTGCCTCGTGATGTGCCAGCCTATCCAGTCTCTGAATGCCGGGTCATCGGCGATTACAAGCGCACATCGCTTCATGATGATTTTGTCTTCATGATGATATTCTTCTCCGTTCCAGTTCCCTTGGACGTGAATCTCAATGGTCTCGAGCTGCTCCACGCCCCAATTTCCTTGGACGTAAGTCTCCACAGCTACAACCTATGTTTTGCAAATCTCGTGCCAGAAACCTGTAACCCACGCAAAATCAATGCAGTCACAGGCTTTGCGGCCGCGCCCGCCGAAGCGCATTACGGAGAAAGGCGTCTAAGTAAAAAGTCCTGTAAAAAGAGTCGACTAGAGCAATATCTTATGGTGAATTCCGCAATGTTATGGCAAGGCACTCTGTCGTCTGGGTGCCGATTCTTCGGTACCGGGCGCCTGATCGCGAATGGGCGCATAATTTCTGTAAAGAAACACGACAATGGCCTTCAGCCAAGCCCAGAGCATCTGGCGTCAGGCTGACATTGGTCCGGACGTCACTACGAAACCACTCTTTCTTTTCCGAGCCTGAGACAGCCGGTTTCGCTATGCTTACCTTGGTCCAGGTCATGGGTGTTCTGATGAAAGTGGTCTTATTTCTACTGCTGATGTCATTGCTTGCTTGCTCTGAAGCAGACGGGCTGGCAGAACCAGCGGATGAGCCGGTTCCTGCCGAGCGTGAGGAGATTGCGGTCGTGGAAGAGGTCGAGCCGCTGCCATCGCTGGACGATCTGCTTCCCGCTGATTTTGCGGTCCTGACAAATCCGTGGTTCGGCGATTTGACGGATATGGCCGAGCGGCGCGTAATACGTACGCTGGTAGTCGCCAGCGGACCCCAGTTCTTTTATTACGATGGCAAGCCGCGCGGCTTGGTGGCCGAATTGCTTGGCCTGTTGCAGGGGGAAGTAAATGTGGCCCTCGACCGGAAGCTGGACAAATTGGAAATCGTGCCGATGCCGGTAAGCCGGGATCGCCTGATACCATCTCTCCTTGCAGGCGAGGCAGACCTCGTGGCAGCAGATCTGACCAAGACGAGAGAACGGTCGGAGCTCGTCGAGTTCTCGGCTCCCTTTGCGAGCAACGTGGACGAGGTAGTGGTCTTCGCGCCGAATGCAGATGCGAATGTGGAGGTGCTCGAGCAACTGGCTGGGCACACGATCATGGTGCGCAAATCGTCCAGCTATTACGAGCATCTGGAGGCGCTGAACAAGAGCTTCATCGAGCGCGGCCTAGAACCAATTCGCATCGAACCGGCCAATGAATTGCTGCGCACCGAGGACATCCTCGAAATGGTGAATGCCGGGATAGTTCCGGCAACCGTTGTCGATAGCTACAAGGCAACTTCCTGGGCGTCCGTATTCACCGATATCGACGTCAGGCTCGACCTCGCCATTCATGAGTCCGGCGACATCGCGTGGGCCTTTCGCAAGGACAGTCCGGAACTGGCCGCAGTCGTCAATGATTTCATTCGAGGGCACAAACAGGGAACGCTAATCGGCAATGTGCTGATGAAGCGCTACTTCGAGAACTTGCATTGGGTCCGAAACTCCACGTCGAAGCAGGGTCTGGATCGCCTGCAGCCACTGCTCAAGCATTTTCGCGACAGCGGCACGAAGAATAGAATCGATCCATTGATGCTCGCCGCGCAGGCGTACCAGGAGTCGGAGCTGGAGCACGACCGGCAGAGTTCGGCGGGTGCGGTGGGAATCATGCAGATCAAACCATCTACTGCCGCCGACCG
>CALDZH010000129.1 GCA_937944275.1 uncultured Woeseiaceae bacterium | reverse complement strand
TGGTCGTGATAACTCGCTAACGGGTTTGCTGCCACAATCTCTTCTTCATTCATGCCCTTGTCTATAAGTGCTTTCACGAGGGACTCGGCATCCCTGAGCATGGCGAGGTCCTCCTCGAGCCCTGCGCGCGTCGCGGCCGGGCCGTGCCCGGAAATGAACTTAGTATTTTCATCCGCCATGTCGATCAGGCGCTGCATGGCGGCCATGAAACCGCTGACAGATCCGCCATTATCCAGATCGATGTACGGGAAAATGCCGCGAAACACGATGTCGCCCGGTGCTATGACGTTGGCTTCGCGAAAATGAATGGCTGCATCGCCATCCGTGTGTGCCGTCGGCAAATGGAATACATAGGCCTCCATGCCGTTGACGTGAAACGTCACTTCATCGGAAAACGTGATGACGGGCAGTGCGCCCGGACCCGTGTTGAGTTCGGCGTTGTCGAGCATGCGCTTTCTGATGTTGTCGTGCGCGACGATAATGGCACCCGATTCTGCCAGTGTCTGGTTAGAGCCGACATGGTCGCCGTGCACGTGTGTATTGATAACGAAATCGACAGGCCGGCCCGCAAGCTCTTCAGCCTTCGCAACGAGTTGGTCGCCGCGCTGTCGAAGGGAATCGTCAATCATCACAACATATTCATCGCCGACGAGCAGGCCGACGCTTCCCATCGTATGCAGCATATAGATGCCGTCGGCAAGCTGTGTATGTTCGATCGGTTCCGGGGTTTCCTGCGCCTGCGCCAGCGGTGCAAATAAAAGCAGAGCTAGTAGTTGTCTCAAGGTCTTCTCCAGAAAGAGCAAGCCGGTGATTGTACCTGTGCCGACGAGAATTGTTGAGGAATTACCGAGTCTTACCATATAACATGCACCCGATGAACGATCAGACTCTATTGATAGGCGACATTGGTGGCACCAATGCACGTTTCGCCCTGGCCAGACCGGATGCCGTTGCCTTCGATGCAGCGATGACCTTGAAATGCGAGGACTTTTCGTCGTCCGTCGCGGCCATTCGGCATTATCTCGAAGCCGTCTCCGTCCCGGTGCCTGACGCTATCTGCCTGGCCGCTGCGGGGCCCGTCATGGACGAAATAGTAAAAGTGACTAATAATCACTGGACCCTGTCAGCGCGGGAGATCAGGCAGGAACTTGGTGTTGAAAGAGTCAAGTTGCTGAATGACTTCGAGGCTATCGCCTGGTCGATTCCGAATATCGAAGACCGCTTTCTTGAATCGATAGGCCAGGCCTCACAGCAGGCATTGCCGACCGATTCATTCAGTGTTGCCATCGTCGGCCCGGGTACGGGGCTCGGCACGGGCGGCCTGCTGAAACGTGAGGGCAGATTGATTCCTCTGGTCGGTGAAGGCGGGCACATCGGTTTCGCGCCGAAATCCAGGACGCAGATAGAGATTCTCAACGTACTTCGCGACAAGTTCGAGCGTGTTTGTGTTGAGCGACTGGTGTCCGGTTCCGGCATCGAGAACATTTACTGGGCTCTGCACACCTTGCAAGGAGACCAACGCCAACAGATGTCTGCTGCAGACATTTTCCAGGCGGCGAGTGACAGGTCGGATGCCATTGCCGCGGACACGATTCAGCTGTTCTACGAAATCCTCGGGCAGGTTGCAGGGGACATCGCCCTGGTCATGGGCGCGCATGACGGCGTGTATCTGGCGGGAGGCATCGTCAAGCGCTATCCGGAGCTATTACACATCAGCGGTTTCCGGAACGCCTTTGAGAACAAAGGCCATCATCGCCAGATGATGGAGCGTGTTCCGACCAGGCTAATCACTTACGGTGAGCCTGGACTGCTGGGAGCAGCACATTGCGCCCGCGAGCTTGCCTCCGCCGGATAAGCGGATTGCCTATTGCCGTCCCGGGAATGAGAACTGCGCCTTCTCGCGCACGCCGCCCGATGGCCAGCGCTGCGTGATCGTTTTGCGGCGCGTATAAAAACGCACGCTGTCTGGACCATATGCGTACAGGTCGCCGAAGAGCGAGCGTTTCCATCCACCGAAACTATGGTAGGCAACCGGGACCGGTAAGGGCACGTTGATACCGACCATGCCGACCTTGATGTTGTCGGCGAAGTAACGTGCGGCCTCGCCGTCACGGGTGAAGATGCACGTGCCGTTGCCATACTCGTGATCGTCGATCATTTGCATGGCCTGCTCCTCGGATTCTGCGCGCACGACACACAACACCGGACCGAAAATCTCTTCCTCGTAGATACGCATGCCAGCCGTCACTCTGTCGAACAGGCAGGGGCCAAGGAAGTAGCCTTTCTCGTGGCCATCGACAACGAGTCCGCGGCCGTCCGCGACCAGGTCAGCGCCTTCGTCTACGCCAAGATCAACATAGCCTTTGACCTTGTCGAAATGCGCTTTGGTGACCAGCGGGCCCATGTTATTCGCGACGTCTGTACCCGGGCCGACCTTGAGGTCGTCAATCTCGGCCTTGAGCTTCGCAACGACCGTATCGGCGGTTTCATCGCCCACACACACCGCAACC
>CALDZH010000128.1 GCA_937944275.1 uncultured Woeseiaceae bacterium | reverse complement strand
GATGTGATTACGATGAGAATGCGATTATCGATCGACCAGCGTATTAATCGCGCGATCATTGCGCCGCCCCCATGCGTTCGAGCGCCGACTCGATATTCGACTCCGAGTCAATCAGGAACTGCGCGGAAACGACGACACGTTCGCCCTCTTTCAGTCCACGACGGATTGCGACGCGGTCACCGGACTCGATGCCGATCAGCACTTTCCGCGACTCGAAGCGCCCGTCACCGATGTCTATGACGACACGACTTGATGTGCCGCCGCGAATCACGGCCTCGCGAGGCACGTGCACGATATTACTGACGGGCACTCCCTCGATGACGACGCGCGCGAACATGTTGGGCAACAGTTTCGCGCCCTCGTTGTCGAACCTGAGGCGCACCTTGAGCGTACGTGTCTTGGGATCGAGTTCAGGATTAACGTAGTCAACCGTGCCGCGAAGCGTTGTGCCCGGCAGGTAGTCGAGCTCGACGGCCGCCCGCTGGCCCGGCTCTACCCAGGCCGACTGACGTTCGAATACCTCCGCTACGACCCAGACCTTGTCGAGCTGCGCCACCGACATCACCTCGGTGGCCGGCGTGACGAACATGCCCTCGCGCACACCGAGATCCGCGACGACGCCGTCGGACTCCGCAAAAACGCTTACACGCTGGCTTACCTTGCGTTCGCGGTCGAGCCGGGCGATATCACTCTCAGTGAGGCCAAGCGCTGCGAGCCGATCACGTGATGCATTCTTGAGACCGACGTTGCTGCTTGAGAGCGCGGCGAGATATTCCTGTTGTGCGTTTACCAGCGTCGGCGAATACAGCTCGAATAGCAGCTGTCCCTTGCGAACCGGGTCGCCGGTCGCAGTTGTTGCAAGCTTCTCTATCCAGCCATCGACACGAGTGTGTATGTGCTGCAGCGTATCCTCGTCGTAGCCAATGTAACCCACGGTCTCGATAAGGCGCGGCAGCGTGCCGCGTTCCGCTATGGCGGTGCGAACCCCTAGGTTGCTGAGGACCGTCGGGTCTATCGACACGACGCCGGGTGTGGCGCCGGCCTCATCCGCGTATACGGGCACGAGATCCATGCCCATGGGCGACTTGCCGGGTTCGTCGCGGCGGAAATTCGAGTCCATCGGCGCTACCCAGTAGAGGACTTCATTGTCGCCTTCATCCGTTGCCGCTTCGTCCGGCTTTGGCGGCAAACCACGACCAGCGAGGAAGCCGATAATTAGCGTTGCTGCAATCGCAATCGCCATAAAGAGTTTGTTGTTCATTGTTCCAGACCTCCCAGGTTCGCGAGCGCCGCGTAACTCTGTGCGCGCTCGACCTGAAGTCGAATGTGTTCGAGACGTGTGTTGAGATCGTCGATGTACCCGCGCATGACGTCGGAGAAATCTCCGGTGTCACTCTGGTAAGAGAGGAGCGCCGCTTGCGCCTGTCCTTTCGACTGTTCCAGAATCAGCGTTTCATAGAGTGTCAGGCGACGAGTAAGGTCAATCCAGCGTGCGTACTCGGCGGCAAGCTCACTATTCAGGCGAGCGGCAAGTTCATGCTGCGAGTACCTTGCGGCACGGCGTTCGCTGAGTGCCGCAGCGAGCTTGCGGTCCTGGCGATTTTCGCCGAAGAAAGGCAACCCAACAGTTACCGACAGGCTGACAAAATCCGATCGCGGCGTGCCGTCTGGCAGGAATCCGTCTCGGTAACCGTATGCAAGGTCCAGCGCCCAGTCGGGCTTTTTGTTTTCCTCCGCAATATCGACCGCCGTTTCCTTCGCCGCAATGCTCGCCTGCCCCGCGGCAAGCGAGGGATGCGATGCGAGACCGTCCCGCAAGTCCTCGAGCATTGGCATCGACTCCCAGGTCGGCAGCTTCTGCGCGATCGGGCGATAAGCATCCTGGCCCAACCAACGCGACAGGGCAGCCTGGGCCTCGGCCCGGGCACGGCTGGCTTCGATCAGTCGATCATCGAGACGGCTGAGTTCGAGCTCGGCGCGCAATACGTCGTGTTGCGTCTTCCTGCCGACGCCATACATTGAGCGGGTTATCGTGACGAGATCGTCGAAAAAGGGCCGCGACTCATTTACGATTAACCAGGCCTGTTGCGCGTAGTACACCTCGAGCCAGGCGCGGCGAACCATCGTCAGGACATCTCGACGACGCGCGTCCGCGCTGCGGCTGAATGCCTCGGCGCGCGACTGCATCTGCTCTGTCCCAAGCGACCGGCCGCGCGGAAACGCCTGGCGTATGCCAAGCTGCGCCTGTGTCATGCCTTCCGTAGAGAAGCCACCGCGTTCGATCGGATAATTGGCGAGTCCGACACGCATGGTCGGATCGGGCAAAGCCCCGACAGCCACTGCCTGCTCCTTCATGGCCTCAGCCTGCGCGAGCAATGCGCCACGACCCGGCTCATCCGCCAACGCGAGGTCTTCAGCCTCGGCAATAGTGAGCGGCACGCGCTGCTGAGCCAGGGCGGAAGAAGTCCACGGCAAGATGAACGCGAGTGTAAATAAGAAAATTGTGACGGGCACGCGCCCGCTAAAAACAAACATAGCACCAACTCCTGCAGGAAAAACCGAAAGGGTTTAAAGCGCAGGTTTGGCTATTTCAGATAAACGCAGAAAAGTTTGTGTAGTGGCTGAATACCGACTGGTGGATCAGGCGGATCAGCGGTCGCAAGGTAGCGAGCCAGAGTCTTGGTTGCCAGTTGGTCAGGCGGATATGCCGCCAGAACCTCGAGATCGGTTGAGTCGTCAAACTCAATCGCGCCGCCACGCGTATCAACGCTGGCATCGGCGATCTCACAGCAGGCTTCCTGCATCGACGCACAGGAATGCGCTTCCTTCTGCTCACCATGATCGTGGTGACCAGCCATGTCCTGGTGTCCGGACGGTGGGTTATGCGCACAGCCGCCCTCAGTATCAAACGCAACGGCACACGGCGTCAGGGCAAGGTTGAGCCAGACGATTGCAAGCAAGCCGAGACCGCGGCGTGTTGCCGCGCCGGCGCCTGATCGCATTGACTGCAAGTTCAACATTCGTCGTTTTTAGCCTTTTTAGCGACTTACTTCAAGGGCATCGGTCAAGATTTGTTCAGTCTTCCTTGAGCGTTAGCGACAAGATACTGTGCCGAATTTCCTCGCCCAGCACGAGGCGCGCGTCGGCGCCAATCGATTTGATGTCATCGTCGAACTCAATGGCTCCCTCAGAATTACGGCGCAGGACATTTTGCTCCTGCAACGTCTTGATGAAATCATGAAACAGGGATTTGTTGAAGAAGTCCGGCGAATGCAGGCCGTAGATCATCGACAGACGCTCGGCGCTTTGCTGACACATGGTCTCCAGACGTCCCCTCGACAGCTTACCGGATCCATTACCAACCAGGATCGCAATCACAAGGTAGAAGCGCTGCAGCATCGGCACCATGGCCTGCCCCAGCATCAGTAACTGAAAAGCTTTTTCCGATCCTGCCGGCGGGCGGACGAGCGTCTTCTTCCTCGTTCCGTAACTCAATATGCCAAGATCCGTGAGCGCTTTGATGGCCTCGGCAGTGACATCATCGATGTCCTTGAAGTTCCACTTGAGGAAGAGTTCCTTTTTCATGAACGGATAGATCAGCCGGATCAGGCGCTGCAGTTCCCTATGCTCGAGCTCCTGACCCTGAATGAAACAGCATGCGACCGACGCCGGGACCGCGAGCAGATGCAGGATGTTGTTGCGGAAATAAGTCATGAGCACAGCGGTGCGCTCTTCCATATGAATGACCTCACCCATCGGATGTGAGGTGCGACTGATCGCGTCGAGCTTTTCGCCATGCTCAATGATCTGGTCGGGCGTCCAGTCGGGCGTCGTCACCAATTCCGAGTATTCGAAGCGGCGCAAGAGGTCCAGAGTCATCTGCAGCTGCCGGCGTAACTCGTTCAGGCCGACTTTCTGCTTGGGTGTCGCAAGTAACACATAGGCAAGCAGGCTTATCGGCGTTACCGCAGCGGCAGAGTTGATGTTTTCCATGATCTGTCTGCCGACGTCGTCGACGATGCCGGGTAACCAGGGTGGACGCTCGCCATTTTCCGGCTCATGGTCACGCCACGTCGGATAAGCACGATCGACTATCGGCTCGAGCTCAATAAGTTCACCGAAATTCACATACACTTTTCCGAACTGATCGCGCAGCGATTTTACCGAGCGGATGAGCCCGCCAAGCGATTCCTTTTTCTTTTCTGCCCCGCCCAGCTCGCTGATGAATGAGTCGCCCTCGATGAGCTTTTCGTAGCCGAAATAAACCGGAACGAAGACAATGGGCCGCACCGGGTTCTTGACATAGGAGTTGACGGTCATCGCAAGCATGCCGCCCTTCGGCGGTAACAGGCGCCCCGTGCGGCTGCGCCCGCCCTCCACGAAATATTCCATGGAGTTACCTTTGACGATTATCTGGTTAAGGTAGGCATCGAACACGGCTGCGTACAGGCGATTACCTTTGAAGCTACGCCTCAGGAAAAACGCGCCACCGCGACGCAGAATGCCGCCGACCACAGGCATGTTGAGATTGATTCCTGCCGCTATGTGCTGCAGATGCAGACCTTCCTGGTACGTCACCCAACCAAGGAGGAGGTAGTCGAAATGACTACGATGGCATGGGACGTAGATGATTTCTTTGTCTTTCGCGACCTCGTGAAGCATCTCCGCATGATGCAACTCGATACCGTCGTAGATACGGTGCCACAGCCAGCGAAGTACGCGGACGAGAACGCGAATCGTCGGATAGGATATGTCCGCTGCAATCTCCAGCGCATATTTTTCCGCTTTGCGGCGTGCCAACTCCTGCTTGCGAGGGTCGTCTCCAGATTCCAGGAACATTGCGCGTCTGACTGCGGGCGCATGCAACACCTGGTTGATCAGCGTCCGCCGATGTGAGAGGTCAGGCCCGACTGTCGCGATTCGCCGCTTGCGGAAATGCACACGCAGAATGCGTGAAACCTTGCGAAAAGCTATCTCCGACGACAGGTCGCCAGCATCAAGGGAAAGCAGTGGCAACGCGTGGCTGAATCTCAGCAACGTATCGCGTCCGTGGAGGATCGTCGCGAAAAACTTCCGGGTACGGCCCACCGCATCCCAATTTTCCGAAAACAGCAGTTTGAGAACGGAGCGTTCTTTTTCTGGTGAACGGCCCCAGTAGATGGCCACCGGGATCAGCAACAGATCCTTGTCACAGCCTTCTCGCGCTTCAACAAGACGTCTGAGTCTTTGTGAGCCGGTCATGGTCGGACGGCGCACTGGAAATCCCTTCTTGCGTCGTAGAACGATGTACCGCCGGTATTCCCGGTTACCGCAATATTCGAAAGAATCGGTCGGTGACGGCATGCCATGCGTCGCACAGGCACGCTCGAGCGCCAGCACATCGGCCAGGCCTCCCGTCTCGAGTACATAACAAACCTCGGCGTCCGGGTCCGTCAGGTACTCAGCGGGTGTCTCCGGCAGGATGGCCGGTCGCGCCCAGATTGAGAACACCTTGCCTGCCAGCCAGTAAAGCGGGCGAAAAATGAAGCCTGCGATGTTCATTGCGCACAAGTCTACCCAAAAGATCGCCCGAGCACGCCGTTGACATTGAGAAAATTTGTGTTCAGTGACTTCAGCGACTCACTATAATGAATGCATGCGCATGAATTTCCTCATCACCCTGACGCTGTATTTCATGGCCACAGCCGCAACAGCTGAAGATACCTACGTTCTCGTTCTCGGTATCGCCCAGGACGCCGGCTATCCACAAACCAACTGCTACAAACCACACTGCATGCGGGCCTGGAACGAACCGGAACTACGTCGCAAGTCCAGTTCGATAGCCGTCGTCGATGATGCGAATAAAGCCAAATATCTGTTTGACGCAACACCCGACATGCGGGAGCAGCTGTACGAACTGAACAATGTCGCGCCGGATGGCAACTACTCGCTTGACGGTGTATTTCTGACCCATGCCCACATGGGGCATTACACGGGGCTCATGCATTTCGGCCGTGAAGCCGCAGGCACAACCGGCGTTCGGGTGTACGCGATGCCTCGCATGCACGCGTATTTGTCTGGTAACGGGCCCTGGGATCAACTTGTTCGTCTAGGGAATATCGAACTGATTGAAATCGCGGACGGTACTGCGATCAGAACAGGGTCACGCGTCACTGTTACTCCCTTTCTCGTGCCGCACCGGGATGAATATTCCGAAACCGTCGGCTACCGCATTGACGGTCCGCAAAAATCAGCGGTGTTCATTCCGGATATCGACAAATGGGAGATGTGGTCAATCGACATTCGCGATGTTGTGCGGTCTGTCGACTATGCGCTGCTCGACGCAACGTTTTTCAGGGATGGCGAACTGGGCGACCGCGACATGAGCAAGATCAAGCATCCGTTTGTAGCGGAAAGCATGGATCTGTTTGAGCCGCTAAGTGCGGAGGAAAAATCTCGCGTGATCTTCATTCATATGAATCACACGAATCCACTGCTTATGGATGGCAGCCCGGAACAAGCCGAAGTAGAGCACCGCGGCTTCAACTTCGCGCGGGAAGGTATGCGCCTCGATCTCTAATCAGGTACCGGACACCATATTTCGAAATATGGTGTCCGGTACCGTATTTTTAGTCGTTGATAGCGTCCTCGACTTTCTTCAGCTCTTCGTCGATATCCTCTTTACTTTTTTCGATCATATCGCCGGCAGCTTCGGCTGCTGCCTGTGCATCATTTAGCGCTTCCGCCGCTGCATCGCCTGCGCTTTCAGCGCTCTCTTCGACAGCATCAGCTGCATCACTTGCTGCTTCCTGCGTTGCTTCGACAACATCACCAGATGCCGCGTCTTCGGAGCCACCAGATTCTCCGCCGCCGCAAGCAAATAAAAACAGGCTCAATGCCATGACCCAATACTTCATGCTTTCTCCTCCCAGTTCCGGAAACTATCCGGATATTTTTTCTACAAAACTTCGCAAGTACTCGTTAATTTCATCGACGTTCGCCGTCAACCGGTGGTCACCGTCAACGATGTGCAGCGTGGCGCTGCAATCACGCGCGTAACGAATACTGTTTTCCACAGGCACGACATCATCATGCCAGCCGTGCACTATGCATATTGGCATCGAAGGCGGATCTGGAGTCAGATCCTCATAGCCTTCCATGTAGTAGGCTGGCGCCAGTACGAACAGGCCTGCCGCACTCACTTCCGCTGCTGCCGCGGTCGCAACATGCCCGCCCATGCTCGAACCGACCAGGATTAGCCTGTCGCTCAGACCCGCACATTCGCGCACGCATTTTTCGACACGTTCAGTTGGATCCGCGATGCCCTGATAGTCGATGCTGTCAGCCGCACAGCCCATTCCCCTGACCAATTCGGCCATCGCGCGTATCTTCGTACCCCATGGACCGCTTTCCTGCCCGTGGGAAAAAATCACCGTCGTCATACGAGTATTCCGTCTCCTGTGTCACACAATTCTTCGATATGTCGCACCAATAGCCAATCGCGATCCTGTCCCCAGAACACCTCGTCCCCGAGACGCAGGGTCGGCACGCCCCAGGAACCCGCGGCCATCATCGATTCGCGGTTCTCCTCAGCCTGCGCACGCCACTCGTCGGAATCCATGGCGGCGACCACCTCCGGCCAGAAAAGACCCGTTCGTCCGGTAACCTTGCGCATGCCCTTGTCTGTCGCGACGTCGACAGCCTCGCTCCAGATAGCGAACCCGGCATTCAGCAGGAAATCACGCCCCTTGTGTTCGGACTCTGCGTACTGAAACACAGCAAGGCAACGCTCGACTCCTGCTCCGACGGGATCAGCAATTTTCCCGTACGGCAAGGCACGTCGATCCGCCTCGCGCATCGTGTCTTTTGCGATGTATAGCAACTTCGCGCGAGGCACCTGCATGCCACGCATAACCATGGGCAGCACGGGCCGCAACCTCAATTCCAGCCCGAACGCGTCAGCGATTTCGTATGTGCGCTGCAATGCAAGATAGGAGTACGGGCTACGAATGGACACAAACAACTCGAGTGGCGGCAAGTCCTTCGCTGCGGTCGGTGGTTTGATCGGCAGTGAAACGTGCATCGCCTGGCGGATCGATGCCAGCCGGGTATTCCCTTGACCGGAACTCGCAAGGCCAAGTTCATCGAGTCGTGAGGTCAGGTAGTGCAAACGATCCACGCCCCAGTACCACTCGCCACCATAATGCAGCATGGCACTGTTGTAGTGCCCCAGCCGTCTTTGCAGGGCCTGGGACTCCGCGATCACCCGGTCGGCCTGACCCGCACCGCCGGTATCTGCTCTCCTTGACGCAGCTTCATTGTCGCCGCGCCAGTATGCTTCGAGCGCCTGGCTGAATTCGGTCAAAAAGTCGTCATTGCCTGCACATGCCGCCAGATAGTCGAGTAATGCGCGACGGTGTTCGACAGGTGGTGCCACGCCTTTATCGAGGAACGGCACGCCCAACTCTCGTGCCACGCGCTGCGCATCCAGGGCGCCGTACTCGGCTAGCATATCGGGCGCCGGCTGGAATCCATCACCAAGCGCCTGTGACAAGTACACGTGCAGTTCTATGTCGTAATGCGCAGCCAGGTCCGGCAGGTATTGCGCAAGCAGGTAAGAGTACGGATCATCGAGCTGCAGGAATGCCGATACAACGTGTGCGCGCCCCGCAATCTTGCGCCGCATCTCGCTGGCCGAGCGTTGCAGACGCCGTGACGCAGGGCTTAACAGCGCGTTGAGAAAATGCGATCGGAGCTTTTGCTTGACCTTCAATTCTCATCCCAGGTCGACGTAGGCTTCCACAGTAACTCATCGAGATCCGGTTCCCAGCGGTATTTTTTTATGTCCACCCTGCCGTTGAGCATCACCACGCCCTCCTCCGCAAGTCGCTCACGCTGTATTTTGAACGCGCGACTATTCTGGTCAAACGCGCTCTTGCCCGAAGACTGGATGACACGGTGCCAGGGCAACGCCAATCCCTCGGGTGCATGCCGCAGTGCGTAGCCAACCTGTCTCGCACCCCGAGGAATTCCGGCAATTTCCGCGATCTGCCCATAGTTAGCCACGCAACCACGTGGTATGTCCTGGATAGTTTCCCAGATGCGGCGCATGCGGGTCTCTTGATCCACCTCAACTCAGCCCAAGGCGTGCCTGGATTTCACGTTTGGCATCGCGCAAAACGGTGTCCCGCTCGAGCGAGTCGAGAATCTGCTTGACGACCTTCTTCGGACCACCATCGCCCCACGACTTGCCTTTGGCAAGATACTCTGCGGCCGCCTGGCCGACGAGGTAGGTGCTGTAATACGCGATGGCACCCTGCGCACCCGCCGTAAGAATCGTCGACAGGCCCAGCGTACCAACCTTGAGCGCGCTCGATACGAGGTGCAAGGCCCAGACAGTAGTCATAAGCGCAGCTGACTCGGCGACGATGACCTTTACGATTGAACCTGCTTCTTTCTTGCTGAGAGGCAGGTCGTAGACCTTGGACAAATGCACAACCATACCGACATCGATGAACGCTGCCGCGAACAGATCAGCGACAGGAACCGGGTTAAAGGCAACCGCGATACCCTTGCCGATACAATAGGTCCGCACGAGCTTATCGCCGATTTCTCGCCGGGCGGCAAGAATACGATGGCCCACCTGGTCGGACAGATCAGCAGCAAACAGGCTGGCATTCAGCGCCGCCAGCGTTTTGCCTTCCGCTTCGAGTATCTCCCAGAGCTTGAGCCGTAATACGGCCACATCGGGCTCACGTGCCCGCTCGACGGTCACTTCACTGCCGGCAACATCGATTTCGACGACCGTCTGGGGCCGCGGCTGTGCGGTGGCGACGATGACATGCTCCGGGTCGATGAGGCCGGTGGTCTTGCCTCGAATCGAATTGACCAGGGCATCGCATTCGGCGCCCGTGTACAGATCGGCTTTGTTCAGCACCACGATGACCGGCCGCCCTTGCCTCAATACCGCCCGCAGCGCATCGAGTTCTGTTTCCGTGATATCGCTGTCGAGGACAAAAATCACAAGATCAGATCGGCCCGCCACTTCTTTGGCAAGCGCCTCACGATCTTCACCACCCGCCTCATCAAGGCCCGGCGTATCGATCAGAAATGCGCCGCCCACCTCCTCTTCATTCCAGGCTTCCATGGTTGAGTAGCGAGTCTCGCCGTGAATCGGGCTGACAGAGAATCGCTCTTCTCCAATCAGGGCATTGAGCAGAGACGACTTGCCCGTGCTGACACGACCAAAAACCGAAATGTGCAGATGCCCGTGCTCGATCTTGTCGAGCATCGCCTGCACTGCATCGTAGTCGTGAATCAGCGAGTCACGGACGCCGTCGGGAAGCCGCGTATCGTGAACGAGCTCGCGCAGGCTCTCGCGCGCGAGCCCGAGGTGGTCGCTGCCCGACGCCGCCTCGGCGTCAGTCTTTTTTTTCGTCCAG
>CALDZH010000127.1 GCA_937944275.1 uncultured Woeseiaceae bacterium | reverse complement strand
AATAACAAGGTCTACCTTGGCCTGATTATTGCGCTCAACTACAGGAACCCGCACCTGTCGACATTCGACGAGTTCCAGCGCTGGAAGACACATCCGAAGATTCGGCGATATCTCGAGGGTGGCAAGCGAGTTGGCTACGGTGCCCGAGCGGTCAACAAAGGTGGTTTGCAATCATTGCCCAAACTCGGGTTTCCGGGGGGCATGCTGGTCGGCTGCGGCGCCGGATTTTTGAATGGTGTGAAGATCAAAGGAACGCACACTGCGATCAAGACCGGCATGCTGGCCGCGGAAAGTATCCACACGGCGTTGTCATCCGGGGATGCCGGTCAGTCGGAACTCAGTGACTACGAAGATAGCGTCAATGCATCCTGGGTCTACAGGGAACTGCACCGAGGTCGCAATTTCGGCCCGGGTTTGCACAAGCTGGGCATGTTCTTCGGGGCTATCTTTGCGTTCATCGATCAGAATATTTTCTTTGGTAAGTTACCGTTCACATGGCGCAACAAGGATCATGATCACGAGTCGCTCGACAAGGCTACTGAGGCGAAGGTGATCGATTACCCTAAACCGGATGGCGTGATCACGTTTGACAAGTTGTCATCGGTCTTTTTGTCAAGTACCAATCACGAGGAGGACCAGCCTTCGCATCTGAAGCTGAAGGACGAGTCAATTCCGGTTGCGTACAATCTGCCCGAGTTTGATGAGCCCGCGCAGCGTTACTGCCCCGCCGGTGTTTACGAGATCGTGGAAGAAGGCGGCGAGAAAAAGTTTCAGATCAACGCGACTAACTGCGTGCACTGTAAGACCTGCGAGATCAAGGATCCGAAGCAGAATATCGTCTGGAAGGTACCGGAAGGCGCGGGCGGACCGAACTACGCGAACATGTAATAGGGTACCGGACACCCTATTTCCGATGAGTGGTGTCCGGTAGTTTTCCGAGCTAATGGCGGTAAATAGGGTGTCCGGTACCCTATTTACTTTATTTCGCTTGCATGCGAATCGCGCCGTCGCAGCGAATCGTTTCGCTGTTCACATAGGACGTCTCGTAGATGAATGCGATCGTGTCTGCGTATTCCTCGGGCTTGCCGAGGCGTTTTGGAAACGGCACCTGCGCAGCAAGCGAGTCCTGCACCTCCTGAGACATTCCGGACATCATCGGTGTCAGCATGATGCCGGGGGCAATCGTGTTGACGCGGATGCCGAAATTTGCGAACTCTCGAGCGAGGGGCAGCATCATCGCATGTACACCGCCTTTCGACGCCGCGTAGGCGGCCTGGCCGATCTGGCCTTCGAACGCAGCGATCGATGCCGTGCTGATGATTACACCGCGTTCTCCATCCTCAGTCGGCTCGTTCTCGTTCATTATTGCGGCAGCCTCCTTGGTCACATTAAAGGTGCCGACCAGGTTGATCTGGATGACGCGATTGAACATTTCCGTGGGCCACGGACCTTCCCTGCCAAGTGCGCGACCGGCCGTCGCGATGCCGGCGCAGTTCACGGCCAGCGTGATCCCACCCATCGTCGCTTTTGCCTGCTGAACGGCAGCCCTTACCGAATCTTCGCTTGAAACGTCCGTATTGATGTAGCTTGCGCGATCGCCAAGCTCTGCCGCTTTCTCGGTGCCAAGTTCATCGTTTATATCCAGAAGGACAACCTGGCCACCAGCGTCGATAACGCGCTGTGCCGATGCAAAACCAAGACCCGATGCGCCGCCGGTGACGACGGCTTTTGCTTCTGACAATTTCACCAGTTTCTCCCTTACAGAATTTCGAAGGCCACGGCCGTGGCTTCGCCACCGCCGATGCATTGCGATGCGATGCCACGCGTCGACCCGCGCGCGGCGAGTTCGTGCAGCAGCGTCACGGATATGCGAGCGCCCGTGGCACCAATCGGATGGCCCAGCGCGCAGGCGCCGCCGTTGACATTGACCTTGTCGTGACTAATGCCGACGTCCTTCATCGCAGCCATCGTGACAACGGCGAAGGCTTCATTGATTTCATAGAGATCCACGTCATCGGGCGTCCAGCCTAGAGCGTCGTGCAATTTCTTTACTGCGTAGATGGGCGCCGTGGTGAACCACGCCGGCTCATGCGCGAATGCAGAGTGGCCAACGATTTTCGCGATCGGCGTCAGGCCGCGTTTCTCTGCTTCGGCGGCCGTCATCATGACGACCGCTGCGGCTCCGTCGGAAATCGACGATGAGGTGGCGGCCGTAACTGTGCCGTCTTTTGCAAACGCTGGGCGCAAGGTCGGAATTTTCTCCACGCTGACAGTGCCAGGCGTCTCGTCAGTATCGACGATCGTTTCGCCTCGCCGCGACTTGATCGTGACCGGCGAGATTTCCCCTGCAAACGTTCCGTCGGAGACAGCACGCTGCGCCCGCGTTACGGACTCGATGGCGTAGTTATCCATTGCTTCACGCGAGAATCCGTATTTGTCAGCCGTCACCTGTGCAAAGTGGCCCATCATTTCGCCGGTGTAGGGATCCTGCAGACCATCGAAGAACATATGGTCTAGTACTTGCTGGTGCCCCATGCGCATGCCGCTGCGCGCTTTCGGCAACATGTACGGCGCATTGCTCATCGACTCCAGGCCCCCGGCGACGACGATACCTGCACTACCTGCCTTGATCATGTCGTGCGCGAGGATGATCGACTCCATGCCCGAGCCGCACATTTTGTTGACCGTCACGCACGGAACACCTTCGGGGACTCCGGCATCGAGCGCCGCCTGGCGAGCCGGTGCCTGGCCGAGGCCGGCCGGCAAAACGCAGCCCATCAAGACCCGATCAATATCGCCGGCGTCTATACCGCAGGCGCTTACGGCGCCGTCAATTGCCGCGGCCCCGAGGTGCGGGGCGCTGGCACCGCTAAGAGTGCCCTGAAATGCACCAACCGGGGTGCGTTTGGCGGCCACGATGACAATGGCGTCTGAACTCATTTTCTTGCTCCGGAGTGCTTTCAATCTGTCAGGGTGGAAGGCTACTTTCCGCCAATTTCCGGCTCGGCGCAATACTATGATTCAGGCATTCCCGACAGATTATTGCTCGACTAGATCGGGTTCGTCGAGAACGGCAAGAATTCGCTGGCGGGCTGCTTCAGCCAGTGTTCGACTGGTTGCAGACTCGGGGGCACCGGGGGCGATTGCCGGCAGGATATCAACGGTCAACGGGCCGCGCTGCGGCATGAAGTGATTGGCCGGCAACATGTAGCGAGATCCGTTTATAGCGATCGGTACTACTGGCATCTCGCCCTTAATGGCGGCGACGAAAGCGCCGGGCAGAAAACGGCCAACGCCGGGCTCCTCGCGAAACGTACCCTCCGGAAAAAAGCCCAGCGACTCACCGGCCTGGGCTGCCTTGACGATGTGCCGGGCATCGCGCGTGCTGCCCTTTATGTCCGTGCGCTCAACAAACTTCGCGCCGACGCGCCGCAGCAGGAAATGGGCTGGAGCAATATCCCGCATTTCGCCTTTGATCACAAAACTGAAGCGCCAGGGGAGGTATCCTTTGAGCAAGACGCCATCGAGGTAGCTTGCGTGGTTGGCGACGACGACACAGTTGCCGGTGGGCAGGTTATCGATTCCCGTGATGCGGACATCAATCATGGGCAGGACAAATGTCATTCTGCACGCCCACGTGGCCAGTTTCTGGCGTCTTTCGCCCCCGGGCACGACCAGAGCAACGGTCATGGTAAAAAGAACGGCGAAACCGAAGGACAGCCAGGCCAGGGTGCCCCAGGCAATATTCTTGGTTTGTGTGACCCAGTTCACTTTATGTTAACGCCTTCCGTAATGTGTGACAGCGATCACGCCCGGCCCCGAGCTTCCCCAGCATACTCAGAACCCTTGAAAAAACCGTCGCTTGGCGGTGTCTGGCAGCCGACATGCTAACAGTAGGGAACGCTGGTTGGATAGACAATGACCTTGGTAAAGGACTATGCGACGAAGGAAGATAGAAGCTTATGGCTAGTAGCATAAAACGAAGTGCACCAGGATCTGCTGAGGTCGAACGCTCTGAAGAGATGGTCGATCGGTTTCTTGATGCTATCTGGATGGAACGAGGCTTGTCGAAGAATACGCTTGGCGCTTACCGGGCTGATTTGATGACGCTGGGCCGCGGGCTGTCAGAGAATAACAAGTCCATCGAGCAGGCTGACAAGGCTGATCTCCTGGAATTCATTGCGAAGCGCGTTGAGTCGGGTGCCAAGCCGCGTTCAACGGCACGCCAGCTATCGAGCTTCCGCCGATTCTTCCGCTACATCATGCGCGAGGGAATACGTAAATCGGATCCGACCGCAGAAATCGCGATGCCGCGCATTGGCCGCTCCCTCCCGAAAACACTGACTGAGGATGAGGTCGATGCGTTGCTGAACGCACCGAACACCGACGAGCCGCTGGGTCATCGCGACCGGGCCATGCTGGAGCTGTTATACGCCACGGGCCTCAGAGTTTCGGAACTCATTAATCTCAAGCAGTCCCAGGTCAACTTCAACCAGGGCGTGCTGCGTATCGTCGGCAAAGGCGATCGCGAGCGTCTCATTCCGCTGGGCGAAGAGTCACAGCGCTGGCTCAAGGAATTCATAGATGGCCCGCGCATGGAGATACTTCTCGAGCGCCAGACGGACTACCTGTTCCCGACTCGCCGCGGTGACCGTATGACGCGCCAGGCGTTCTGGCACATCATCAAGCGCTACGCGGAAAAGGCTAGCGTGCGCCAGAAAATGTCACCCCACAGTCTGCGCCACGCGTTCGCGACGCATTTGTTGAATCGCGGCGCCGATCTGCGCGTAGTCCAATTGTTGCTGGGTCACAGTGATCTCTCGACGACGCAGATCTACACGCACGTTGCCCGGGAGCGACTGAAAGAGCTGCACGGCGAGCATCATCCGCGCGGTTAGTTTCGCCAGGGCACAAAAGTCGGTGCAACAAAATGCCCTGTTTGGGGGTCTGTTTGTTAAACTTGCCGCGCTTTTCGCAGGGACAGACCTTATGAGCCGATTTTTCAACACATTCGTACGAACCGTTGCAGCCGCCCTGTGGGTGTTGCTTGCGGTAAGTGTGAATGCCGCCGATGTGGATGTGGACCCGAAACTCGAGGCAGTCCGCGCCAAGATTTCCGGGATGTTTGATGCTATCCAACCCGAGAACGTCAATCCAAGCCCGCTGGATGGCTGGTATTTGATTCAGAAGGGCCCAATTGTTGCCTACGTATCGGAAGACGGGCGATACCTGCTTCAGGGAGACCTTATCGACCTGGATAATTCCGTTAACCTGACGGAGCAAAGTCGCGCAGAAACCCGGCGTGTGCTCCTGAAATCGCTTGATGACGAAGACGCGATCCTGTTCTCGCCGGCGGAGCCGAAATATACGGTGACTGTATTTACGGATGTCGATTGCACCTATTGTCGCAAGCTGCACAACGAGATCGATGAGTATATGGGTCAGGGAATCGCCATACGCTACGTTCTTTACCCGCGGAACGGGCCTGCCTCGCGCGCGTGGAGCACGTCCGAGGACATCTTGTGCTCCCGCGACCGCAACGGTGCGCTGACTGCGGCCAAGCTTGATCGCGAGTTCCAGACGTCAAAATGCGATGCGTCAATGCTGACGCAGCATTACACGCTGGGTCAAGACGTCGGCCTCAGCGGCACGCCGGCGATCGTTTTCGAGGATGGCAAGATGGTCCAGGGCTATATGACACCGGCCGCTCTTGGTGCCCGCCTTGCACAGGACGGTCAAGGCCAGTAGAAATCAGGAACGCGAGCGTCTGAGTTCGTGAATGTGTACGCCCTTATTTTCGCCGCGGTCTTCGAAGTACTTTTTTAGCGCGTACTTGCCGCTGTGGAAAGCGATGTCGTCCCACGGGATTTCAT
>CALDZH010000126.1 GCA_937944275.1 uncultured Woeseiaceae bacterium | reverse complement strand
CCCTGGAAATGGGGTGCGCGGGCATCGGCCGTCATCGTTTCAAAACCGTGGCTGGCCAGTATTTCCGAAATCCGTACGTTGGTTGTAGCCAGCATTTTGGAAACGGTATCGATGCCCCAGCCTTCGAGCTTTTGCAGTGCGGCGAGCGCACCCGCAATATTCGAAAAACTCGACTTCGCGCTCATGTCGTAGCGTCGGGCTCCCGGCTGGTAAGCGTCGGTGAAATCGGCGAGCCGTGAGAAATCCTCGGCACCGGCACGGCTCATCCATGGCTCCTCGATGGGAACACCCTCGAGATAAAGATCGTCAACGTATAGAAACGCAACGCCGTACGGGCAAAACTGCCATTTGTAAGCGGCCGTGGCCATGAAATCCGGGGCGAGCCGGCTTATATCGATCGGGCAGCCGCCTATCGTCTGCGTCAGGTCCAGAACGACCTTGGCTCCAACATCGCGCAATGCGGGAATAACCAACTCGAGGTCGATAAACTCAGCCGAGGCCCAGTGGTGCCCCTCGAGCGTCGCAATCTCCATACGATCGCCGAGGTCCCGGATGGCTTCGAGCAGCGCATCAGCCCAGGACTGCCCTGCTTCTCTGTTGACGATATGAAACTCGGCACCCGACGCCAAAGCCTGGCGGCGCCAGGCGTAGTAGTTCGATGGAAATTGCTCGTGCAAACCCAGGATAACGTCACCCTCACTGAGCGGCATATTGATCGCCGCGCAAGACACGCCGTAACCTGCCGACGGCACTATGGCGATGTTATCGGGGGAGCAGTTGACCTGACGCGCGAAAGTCGCGCGCAACTCCTCAACGTCGTGGAAGAAGTCGGTTGGTGTGACGTGCCAGGGCTGTGAGCGCAGCGTTGCCCCGCGCATCGTCGCTGTTACCACGTCACGTGGCTGCGGCGTCATGTAGGCCGCATTGAGATAACAAATGTCTCGCGAAATATCGAAATCAGCGCGGTAGTTAGCAGTCATCGTTCTATGGCTCGCTTTTGCGTCAGTCTAAGTGCGACTTGAAAGGCCTGCGGAAAAACAGCAGCAGTCCGGCCAAAAATGTCACAAGCGCCGCATACATGGAAATACGCCAGAAGCTCCTGGCAGGCTGCAGGATTTCAAAGTGATCGACATAGATCGTTTCGCACGCACCGTCACCGGTATCCAGGCGTGTCGTGCTGGTGCCCCGGAGTCCGCCCGGGCTCTCGTAGCTGGCGAGAACCCCCCGAATACGTACCTGGTCGCCAACCTTTACCTTGCGCACCCGGTCGCGAATGAATTCGTCGTCGGAGATCAGGTGATTATTCGACAACTGGTACATATCGAAAGACTCCCAGGCCGCCTGGTCGCGGGTCTTTACGTTGCAGGTGAAAATGCCATTCCAGAAATCGATCTTGTCCAGCTGAGCGCCGCTTGTGTTGTCTCCCCAGACAACACATACGTCGAGCATGTTGAGATGATCATCGGCGAGGCGGTGCATGCGACTGTTGTCGTCATGATGTCGGAATGACACGATCATGCCGACGAGTTCATAATCGTATTCCGGATCAACGCGATAGCCAACGCCATCCCACTCGGTTTCAAACGAACTTCTGTCCGTTCTCGTTTGTTGCGGTTCGTTTGCGATGGCCGCCACGTAATCGATCGACTCCGGCAAGTCGTTCCTGTTCCAGAACGCCATCAGCAGCCAGAAGAAGCTGATAACGATTACGACATTAGTGACGTTTCGCATCGCTCAAATCCGGCGCAGGCGCAGACCCCTTATTTTTCGAGTTCCTCGCGCACCAGGTTTGCCAACTGTTGCTGACCAAAACTCGGCAACGGCCGACCGTTTACGAAGTAATCCGGCGTCTTGCTGACTTTGAGGAAGATGGAGTCCTTCTTGTCCTGCTCCATGCGCGCCATGACTTCCATCGAATTCATGTCGGCCGCAAGTTTCTCCATATCCAGGCCGACCCCCGCTATGGCAGGGCCGATTCTTTCGGGCAAAACGGTATGGTGCTGTGTCCATTGACTTTGCGTTGCAAGCAGCGTCTCCAGGGTCTCCCAGTACTTGTCCTGTTTGCGACTAGCCTCGAGGACCTTGACCGCGTAATCAGACCCTTTGTGAAACGCCACGTGGCGAACCGACAGGCGAATCTGGCCGGGCACTTCCTTCATCCAGTTTTTGACCATCGGAAAAAACAGTGCGCAGGTTTCGCACGCCGGATCGAGAAACTCGACGATATGCACCTTTGCATTCGCCTCACCAAGCATTGGCGAATGTGCACTCGCGAGAGCCGCCGCGCGTGCCGCGTCCCCATCCTGCGCAGGCTGCACGTTGTCGCCCTGGTACATCAGTGTCGCTGCCACCAGGGCAATCACCAGAATCGCAACGGCGATCGCAATCAGGCTGCCTCGTCTATTGGGTGTCGCAGAATTAACCTGGCTACTATTTTTTTGCTCGCTCATGGTGACTCCGTGTGTTTGACCGAGATAATAATGGCATAGTCTTTAACGTGATGCGCAAACGCGCCACGCTCGTCCCTTGCATGCCTCATCCCGGCTATACTAATTATGCTGGCAAGAGAAAGACGACATGCCAATACCTGAAAAGCGCAATATCGCGATCTTCCTGGCCGCCTATCCGGCGACATGGGGGTTGCTGTGGCTGGCATCCCATGGATCCATCGCTTGGGCCCTGGTGGCGGCCTGGGCATTCGCCTTCGTTAATCACACGCCGTTTTCGCTCATGCACGAAGCAGTGCACGGCGTGTTCTCGCCAAACCAGGCACGGAACAACTTCTTTGGCACGCTGAGCGCTCCGGCATTTCCCACGTCGTTCACGTTGCAGAAAATCGCGCACATTGGGCATCACCGGCGCAATCGAACGGATGAAGAACTTTACGACTACTATCTTCCTGAACAGTCGAGATTCCTGCGCAACTTCCAGTTGTATTCCGGCAACCTCATGGGGTTCTACTGGTTTTGTATTCCACTGAGCAATCTCATCTACCTCGTAACACCGTGGCTGTATACATCTCGTGCGTTCATCGAGGGGCCGGCGCGCCACTTGGGGTTCGAGCCGTACATTCGCGAAATTGCGCAACACTCTATTCTCAAGATCTGGCTCGAGTGTTTCCTGGCACTTTCGTACCAGGTCGCAATCTGGTGGGCGCTCGACCTGACCTGGCAGGGCTGGCTACTTTGTTACTGGGCCTTCGCCCTGCATTGGTCTGCACTGCAATACGTAGATCATGCCTGGTCGCGGCGGGATGTAGTAAACGGCGCCTGGGACCTAAAAGTGCTGCCGATTACTCGCGGCCTGGCGCTGAACTACCACTATCACCTGGCCCACCACCGCCATCCGCAGGCACCATGGACAGAGCTGCCCCGCCTGGTAGACCCCACAGAACGCCGGCCGACGTTCTGGCGGGTCTACTTCCGTCTCTGGGGTGGCACGCGGCCCGCGCCACCCATGGGCGGGCCGTCTACGCTGGGCACATAGAAGCCCCCCAGAGATGACCTTCCATTAGGTCGTTCACAGCTGGTGAAAACCTGCCGATACTCCGCACGCGGGGTGCAGTGGAAATATCCCATATGAATAACCATGTGGGTTTCCGCAGCTAGGCACCCTGCTTGCGTCTCCACAGCAAGAAGCCGACCAGCAGACCGAGCAACAACCCGACGACTGCTCCGCCGATACCTGCTTTCTTCACCGAGTTTTCCGCCATGGACAGAATGGGGTTATCCAGGAAGTTGGTGCCGATATGCAAGGTCAGAATGCGCCATTTGCCATCCGTATCCTTGATGACCGTAGCGGTCCAACGTGTCTTCATCGGGAAGAAACGGGTGTCGGACAGCACATAGTCCTCATCGCCCGAGCCGCGCACGACACCGATCGTTTTGTCGGCGTAGAACTCGGTGAGGGCATCGGCCTCCAGTTTCATGTCGAGCTTCTTGAGGTAACCACCCTCGCCAAACCAGAACTCAAAGTATGGTTCGATGTCAGCGCGCGAGAACATGACTTCCTGGGTGATTGTCGTTATGCGCAGGTCTTCGTGAAAATACTGTGCCAGGTCACCATATTTCTCGGTGTTGATTGCCGTTTCGATGCCACTCAGTAAGCCACGCAATTCTTCGTGGATTTCCTGATCGGCTTCCTGCGCCGCGAGCACGGGCGCGATAATTAATAACAGTGATGTAAGTATTACTTGTCTAAGCATGACGTTCACCTTTTCCGATGAAACGAATGAAAGTCGCAGTTACGAGCAGCCCCGTAACGACGTCCAGAAGGTGATGTTGGTGTACAAGTACCGTAGAAGCGCAGATGAGCACTAACCACGCCCCAAGTGTTATCTTCGCGAGGTCTGCCTGCTGTGCACGGTACAGCGACAGCAGAATCAGCGAGCTGAACGTCACATGCAACGACGGTACCATGTTGTGCGGAAGATCCACTGCAAACATATTGGCAAATATTGAACGATAGAAAGGGTCATCCGGAACGGTACGCTCGAAACCCAGCCTTGCTGGCAGTAACAGGAATATCACGCCACAGAAAATTGTTGCGGCAACGAGTTGCTTGCCCAGAACATCCATCCGTGCCGGATTGAGGAAAAACGGCGGGATAATGAAAAGGAGATACAGCGAAAGATAGGCCCAGACAAACTCCGGAATAAACGGGATACTCAACTCGGATTCAATGTACAGGCTGAATGTTGTGCCGCGCTTCGCCGTCAGCCAGTTACACAGGGGGTAGACAGTGAAAAACACAACGCTTATCCAGAAGAACCAGTAAGCATATGTCCTCCATGTGCTGCTCAGCCGCTGTAACATTGCATCTGCGTGCTTGTTGTTTACTGTCTACTATACACCTTGGCACCGGCATGCAGAGACATGTTCCTGCGAGATCAGAGCAGCCTTTGCACTAAGCGGAGAAAAAATGAAAATATGGGTCGATGCAGATGCTTGTCCGGTCGTCATCAAGGAAATCCTGTATCGCGCTGCCGACAGGACCGAGGTGGAGCTCACGCTGGTTGCCAATCAGGCACTAAACACGCCCATGTCGGCGAATATCAACACATTACAGGTACCGCGAGGGTTTGATGTTGCAGACGACGAGATCGTGAAACGCCTGAGTGAAGGTGACCTCGTTATAACCGGCGATATTCCGCTCGCCGCCGAAGTGGTTGCAAAAGGTGGACACGCGCTCAGCCCACGCGGTGAAATGCACACCAAGGAAAACATTGGGGCACGACTCAATATGCGAGACTTTCTGGACACCATGCGATCAAGCGGCGTTGAAATGAGCGGCGGACCGGCCGCTTTTAGTCAGCGCGACAAACAGACTTTTGCAAATGAATTGGATCGGTTTCTCGCGAAGAATGCCAAGACCGGCTCAGAAAAGGGGTAGAACAGTGGCGGGGAAAGGTCCGATTTTTATTTTGAGCATCGATGGCGGTGGATCGCGTGGCGTCATCCCGGCCAACATTCTGAACTTCATAGAATGCGAAGAGAAGGTCTCCATTCGAGATGAGTTCGATTTCTTTGCGGGCGTAAGTACCGGGGCGTTGGTAGCAGCCTACCTCGCTCGCAATGTCGGCAACATGGAACGACTCGTTACCGAGGGCTACACGTCCGAGTCGATGTCCAAGATGATGGACAAATCTGTCTGGGACAAGCTACTGGGACGCATGCAGAACCAGCCCAAGTATGACGGCGTCGGCAAGCGAGCTTTTATCGATGGGCAGGCGGATGGCATGCTGATCAACGACATTGTCGACAAGCATCTTCTCATTCTCGCCTACGACTTTATCAATCGGGAACTGGTCACTTTCAAGAACAATCGCGGCCATGACTCCATATACAACCCGGCGCTGGCGGAAATTTGTGACGCCGCCACTGCCGCACCCACCATGTACCCACCCGTCGCAACGACCGCACCGAAGCGGCGCTGGTTAATAGACGGTGCGTTGGCCACAAACGATCCAAGTCAGTGCGCGATCAGCGAGGCACTGGCAATCGGCCATGCACTGGACGACGTCTGGATGTTGTCGCTCGGAACCGGCAAGCCGGCACACGATCTCAGCCAGGAAGCCCGCGACAAGATAGGGGAAGAATCGCGCAACTGGGGCATTCTCGACTGGTTGACCAATGGCTTGCTCGATCACATGATGAGCGCGAGTTCCTCGGTTAGCGCACACCAGTGCGAGCAGCTACTTGGCGAACGCTACCTGCGTATCAACAATGAACTGCCTCGATCGCTCATGCAGATCGATAATACAACCGAGGTCAGGGTAGACGATTTGAAGTCCTACGCGTTTCTGTGGTTCGAAGAGGCCGTGGGAGATATTCGCTCCTTGATGAACGGCGTCAGGACGGCCCGGGCTGAGTATGCTCAAGCCAAGCAGGACACTGTGGCTTAGTCTAGTATTGGCGGCTACGCGAAAATAAAAACAAGATTGTAGAAGGAAGCGACTATGCAACCGCGTCGGATACCCATACTTCTTCTCGGTCTGGCACTCTCGTTGGGTGCCGTTGCCGAAGAGCGCGTGATTTCAAGCCTGGGCAGACTGGAGCCCGAGAACGGCGTAATTCAGCTTGCCGGCCCCTCCGGTGGTGGGCTGACCGGTGCCGTCATGAAGACCCTCGAGGTTGCCGAGGGGAACTGGGTTGAGAAGGACCAGGTGGTCGCTCGACTCGATAGTTACAACCTGCGATCAGCAGACGTAGACAGACTCGAAGCAGTACTAACCAATGCCCGCAATGAAATGGTGCGCCAGGAAGACCTCGCGAAGAAGTCGTTAACCAGCAAGGCCAATTTCGACGCCGCGCAAATGGACCTTGATATCGCGTTGGCCGATTTTGCCGCCGCCAAAGCGAGACTCGAACTGGCGGTCGTTCGCTCTCCCCTGCGCGCCCAGGTATTGGAAATACACGCCTATCCCGGTGAAAGAGTCGGGCCGGAAGGGATCATGGAGCTCGGCCGTACCGACAAGATGTATGCCGTTGCCGAGGTCTACGAAACCGACATAACCGGTGTGAAAGTCGGTCAGACGGCGAAGGTCCGCTTGTCTGCGATGGACAGGGAACTAAGCGGCAAAGTGGAGCGCATCTCCCTGAAGGTGGGCAGGCTCGACGTGGTTGGTACCGACCCTATCGCCAAGACCGACGCGCGGGTCGTCGAAGTATTCATCCTGCTGGATGACAGTGAAGCGGTATCCCGTTTTACCAACATGCAAGTCAAGGTAGAGATCCAACCCTGATGTTTGCCGTGGTGCCATTGGGCTGGCTGCAGCTGAAGGCGCAGAAACTACGCCTGGTCGCCGCGGTAACGGGCATCGCCTTTGCGGTAATCCTGATCTTCGTGCAGCTTGAGTTCCGCGAGGCACTGTTTGTCAGCGCAGTTCGCTATCACACGGCCATGGACTATGACCTGGCCATGTTGAGTCCCAAGACAGATTTCATGGTTTCCTCGAAACAGTTCCCACGGGGCCGGCTCTACCAGGTACTTGGATTTGATGGCGTTGAGTCCGTTACCGCGGTTTATATGCGACTGGTCAGCTGGCGCAATCCGGCCGATCCGTCGAATGCGCGCAATATACTGGCTATTGGCTTCGATCCCTCCGAGCCGGGATTCAGTCGCCTGCTCAGTGCCGAACAAAGAGAGGCCATCAAGATCCCGGACCAGGTGATTTTCGATCGCCGCGGCCGAGACGAGTACGGACCTGTCCGCGAAATGCTGGATGCGGGCCAGCGCGTCAGCGCCGAGATCAATGATCGCCGCATCGCCATCGCGGGTATGTACCAGGTCGGTACGTCGTTTGGCCTCGACGGCGGCATCATTACCTCAGATCTCAATTTCCTGCGCATATTGCCCACGCGAAAAAAGTCGGCCATCGATTTCGGCCTGATCAAGCTGGAGCCGGGCCAGGATGCGGCGGAAGTACAGGCGCGGATTCGAGAAGCTATTCCGATGGATGTGCGCGTGCTCACGCGGCAGGAATTCAAGGATTTGGAGGTCCAGTACTGGAACAAGACCACGCCTATCGGCTACATCTTTGCCTTTGGCGCCGTGATGGGCCTGATTGTCGGTCTGATCATCGTTTACCAAATACTGTTTTCCGATGTGCAGGATCACCTGAAAGAATACGCCACGCTTAAAGCCATGGGCTATACGCATGGCTATCTGCGAAACGTCGTGCTTCAGGAAGCGATAATACTGGCCGTGCTCGGATTCATCCCGGGAATGGGAATTGCTCACCTCGTGTTTACCAAGGGTGCGGACGCGACGCGGCTGCCGCTGGAAATGAGCGTGGAGAGTGCGGCCGGTGTCTTCATGCTTACACTGGGCATGTGTGCGGGCTCGGGCTTGTTGGCGCTGCGCAAACTTCGTGCCGTCGATCCTGCGGAGGTATTTTGATGGATACCGGCACGCCAATCGCCCTCGAGGATGTTTCCTATTCCTTTGGCAAAGGTGCCCTGGAGAAGCAGATCCTGTTTGACGTCGGTACGCGAATCGAGGGGGGCGAGATTGTCATACTGACCGGCCCTTCCGGATCGGGAAAAACCACGTTGCTGACACTCATCGGTGCACTGCGATCAGCCCAGAAAGGCAGCGTCAAAGTATTGGGGCAGGAACTGCTCAAAGCCAGCGAGAAGGCACTGATCAAGGTACGACGGCAGATCGGCTACATATTCCAGTCACACAACCTGCTCGACAGCCTCACTATTCATCAGAATGTGCAGATGGCCCTGCAACTCGGCGGCGTCAGGGGGGCGGAAGCCGGGAAACGCATCGCCGACGTGTTGCAGCGGGTCGGACTGGCCGAGCATGAGCACAAATTCCCGGGTGAATTATCGGGTGGGCAGAAGCAGCGAGCCGGCATCGCCAGGGCCCTGGTGAATCGCCCGCAGATCGTGCTGGCCGATGAACCGACGGCATCACTCGATAAACAGTCCGGACGTGACGTGGTGGACCTGATCCAGGATCTGGCGCGCGAAGATGGCTCGGCGGTTATCCTTGTGACTCATGACAATCGAATTCTCGATGTTGCTGACCGCATCCTGCATCTCGAGGACGGTCGCATGAAGTCATTGAGTGAGGTCGTTTCCGAGGGCACTAGCCGGATGCTCAACCTGCTGGAAAAACACGATCCGCACTCGGCCAATTACCTGGCCACGTTTTCCTTCGCATTGGCTCGCGTTGCCTACGCTGACAGCAAGGTCAGTGATAGCGAGCGCGACGAGATGCGTCGCATACTGCACGAGGTGGCAAAGCTCGAACCCGCCGAAGTGGAATTCATCATGGAACTATCGATGATGCAGAAGCGCGCCAGGGCCGGGATGGACAATCGCATAGCTAACCCGGCTTTGGACAAAGATCGCGCCGAACATTTCCTGTCCTCACTGTATGCCATCGCACAAGCGGATGGCGTGACCTCCAGCGAGGAGATAGTTGAAATCGAGGCGATCGCCGCAGAATTCGGCCTGGCCTCAAGTAGCAATTCAGATCCTGGCTGATAGTTACTGTTGCGGCAGGTTGTCGAGCAGAAAGCGCTTTGCGTTTTCGCCCATGACCTTGCGAATCTCTTCCTCCGAAAAACCCGACCGCCGCATGACGTCTGTGAGCACGGACAGCTCACTCGTGTCGAACGGTGGACTGATCGTGCCGTCGTAGTCTGACCCAAGCGCAACGTGGTCCACACCAAGCAGATCGATGGCGTAACGGATGGATCGGACTATTCCCTCCGGGCTCGCATCGCAGACCGCCGCATCCCAATAGCCAATCCCCACAAGCCCTCCCTGCAACGCAAATTTTTTCATCAGCGCATCGGACAGGTTGCGCTCGGAATCACATGCGCCTTTGAGCCCGCCGTGCGACAGCATGACGGGTGCGGTAGACAAGGCCAGTACGTCCTCAACCATCGCCGGTGATGCGTGCGCGATATCGATAATCACGTTGAGCTCATTGGCCCGCCGTATGACTGCTCGACCGAACTCGCTCAAACCCTCGCCACTTGTTCCATGCAATGAACCGCCCAGCTCGTTGTCAAAGAAGTGCGTCAGCCCGACTACGCGCAACCCCCGCTCGAAGAGGCGATCGAGATTCTCGATATTCCCCTCCAGCGGATGTGCGCCTTCAATAAGATACAAACCGCCCAGCGCCGGCTCCCCCTTCGCACGACTCTCAACCAGGCTTTGCAGATCCGCCCTGTTTTTGACCACCACCAGATCACTGTCTTCTGCTACGCGGTACAAATTGTCGAGCTGGTAGGCAGCGCGCTCGTACAGGCTGAACCAGGTGCGCGGTGGCCACAACGATGCGATCGCAAGCAACGTGATGTCATCCGAATCAGACGTGTTGCTCGAGTAATTCATGTCCGATGGAGTCTTGGTGGTTGCACTGAAAACCTGCAGTGCAACGTTGCCGGCCTGCAGTCGGGGCACGTCCATATGCCCGATATCGGATTCCCTTGTCAGGTCGCGCTTCCAGAGCAACGAATCGGAATGAAGGTCGACGACAAACAGCGAGTCGTGCAGTTTCCGAGCCTCGTCGCTGACCGCGTAGGGTTCGTGCGGCAGGACAATATTCATCGAGGCTTCGACCTTGCCTGGAAGAATCCACTGGACATACGCGAGGCCCGCCAGGACCAGAACCCCGATGACAATAAGAATTCGTTTCATGTTCTTTCTAGCTGGCTTTCTCTGCCCCCAGGCTATGCACCGCACGATGCGCTTCTTCAATCGCGGATTCAGTCATCGCGTTGGACGAGGCGTCGGTGCCAGCGAGCGCGATATTGCCGATGCGCTGGCTTGCTTCAATCCATGGCCGACCCTTGTGTTTCCAGTATTCCGGCCACCAGGCCACGTCTTCCGACTCGGCATCAACCGAAAACGCATAGCCGTGTGGCCAGCGATTGACTGTAATGCCTGCGATGTCACGCGCCGGGTCGAAGCCGTACGGTCCCAACATGCGACCAAGCTGGTCGCGAACGTTACGCTCGAATGTCTCGAATGACGTCTTTAGTAAAGCATTGCGGCCCGCCCGAAACTGCTCGGGCGCAGACAGACCCGGCGCAAGAGGAATATGCTGCAAGTGCAGGATGATGGGCTCGTCAGGAGACTTCGCAAACTCGTAGTCGCCCATGCTCACGTCATGTGTAGGCATCAATGTCTGAAAGAAACTGCCCGGACAATAAATGCGCCGCAATCCGGACTCGGCAAGACTGCGCCAATTGCGAATCAGCACGTTGGTGTAGACAAGCGGTGCGCGTACAGAACTACTCATCGCCGCGCCCTGCTCGTTCGGCACGTCGGAACAGATATGCGGCAGAATCGCGTGATAGCCGGCCCAGACAACTTTGCCGGCAGTTACGGTCCGGCCCTTGTCGCCATGCACATAGGTCACATCCACATTAGTATTCAGGTCGCCACCCTGGTGATGCAGGTCAACCACGGTGCTGCTCAGGCGGATACGCGTCAGATTCTCGGGCTGGTCGAGCATGGAGTAGTCGAATCGTGCCGTAACGATATCCTCCATCGTATTGCCTGGCGCTATACCCGGAATTAACTTGCGTACCAAAAGGCGTGCAACCGAAGCGTTGCCGTCCGGGAAGCGGAACCTGGTTTCATCGCTATCGCCCTCATCCGCGTACCCGATGTCCATGCCCGCAAAACCAGGGTAGCCATTGATCCAGGCCAGCCACGCCGGTAGTGCATCCGCACCGATCGCCCAGACGCCGTGCGACCATTTCTGAACAAATGTGAGTACTTCATCGCCGACGCCGGCGTATTTTTCCAGGTACTCCCGCCACGTATGGGATTCGAGCACAGCGCGCCGCTCAGCCGATGTCATGCCGGGTAAGTAGTCTTCCTCGTCTGCAAACAGGTGCTCGAGTTCCTTCTTAGCCGCCTCGGACAGCGGCGCATCATCAAGTGACCCGCTGAAACCAAAACGGCCGGTCGCAAGATAATCAGCGCCGAAGGTCTCCTCGTCGAAGAAGGCGCCACGAGACGTTTCGTATAACTCCGAATAATTGACACGGCCGAATTCCCTGCCGCGCCCTATTTCGATACCCAGTTCACGAATGAGCTGCTTTGCAACCTCCGGGTAGTCGCCCGGCGACTCAATGAGCATTGTGCCGCCGTAGCCGATAAACGTTCGACCGTCGAGTGTGAACTCGTTGCGTTTTGCGTGACCGCCGAAGTCGTCGTGATTGTCCAGGATCAGGATGCGCGCGTTCGGGTCGACGTCGCGATGATAAATGTAAGCGGCCGATAAGCCGCTGATGCCAGCACCAACGACAACCAGGTCGTAATGCTCACCGGTTCTGCCAGCCTTCCACCGCTCGCCACTGACTGCAGCATGAGCCACTTCGAAAGATCCCGGGTGAGAGCCACGCATCCCGGTTTCTGCCGGCGGGTAGTATGCGTGCGGCACGTCGGTACCCGGGGCACCACTTTTTGTGCAGGCCGGAAGCAACGAAGCGCCGATCGCAACACTGACTCCGCTCAGGAAGTCCCGCCTGGTGATGTCCCGGTCCATGCCGAGGCGTTTGTCACGGTTATTCATCGAGCTTCCTTTAGCCGTAGCCCGGCAAAGACTAGCAGAAGCAGGATAGGGAAATGACTGGGCTTAGCGGAAACACAAGCATGCCGATTTGCTCGTGTATGATCGGATCTTCGTTCGTGCAGGAAAACGATATATGTCGCTACTCGGCAACCTCGTATTTTTTATATTCGGCGGCTTCATAATTTTCCTTGGCTACGTCCTTGGCGGCATCCTGCTGTGCCTCACAATCATTGGCATTCCATTCGGCTTCATGTGTTTCAGACTTGCCGGCGGCGTCATCGCCCCTTTCGGCCGTGAGGTAACGGAAACCGAACCACCGGGTGGCACCATCGCACTGATCATGAACGTCATCTGGATCATCCTGCCGGGGCTTGAACTGGCCGTCATGCATCTTGTCCTCGCAGTATTGTTTGCCGTAACGATTGTTGGCTTGCCCATCGCGAAACAGCACATCAAGCTTGTGCCGCTGGCATTGATGCCATTCGGCCATGTGATGCGAAATCTGGATTGATGCCCGAGCGACCTAACCTATGAGCGATCAAAGTCCAAAACGCGCACTACCCAGCCGGTTTGTGATTGCCGTTACCGTCGGCGGCGTCGTCGGCCTCGGCATCCTGCGGGGTCCGGGAGAAATCGCCGCGGTCGTAACCGAGCCGGGCCTGTACCTCACGCTCTGGTTCCTTGGTGGACTGTTCATCCTGCTAAGCACCGCCGTCGTTGCCGAACTGCTCGGCATGACCCCGCGATCCGGCGGCGCGTACCCTCTTATCCGCCACGCATACGGACCGTACCCCGGCTTTGTGATTGGCTGGGCTGACTGGCTGAGTTTCGCTGCGGACCTCGCGCTGAAAGCGGTTGTCGTCATGGAGTTTGTCGCCATTCTATTGCCGCAAACAGAGGCGTGGAGCAGACCACTCGCCGTTCTCGTGACAACGGCCTTCGCCGCCATACAGCTGCGCGGTATTGGCCTGGGTGCTCTTATTCAGGAATTCGCAACGTCATTCATCGGGCTTGTCATCGTCTTGCTTTCACTGGTGCTGTTTTTTGTCGGGGTACCACAAGGCGCAGCAGCAGAATCCATGCCAGCAGACAATACGCTCAGCGACTGGAGCCTGGTCATCGCGACTATCATCTTCACGTACGACGGATGGCTTTATGCGGCCTACTTCAGCGGTGAACTCAAAGGCGGCGCCGGAGCCGCCGCGCGCGCCTGCATCAAGGGCATGGTTATCGTGATCGCTTTGTACATGCTGATGAATGCCGCATTGGTAAAGAGTGCAGGCCTGGCCGCATTGGCGGGCAGCGACCTGGCCCTGGCGCGCGCGCTCGAACTGGCCACCTTGCCGGCGGCAGGCAACATTATTGTTATTGCCGCCATCCTGATTCTCCTGAGCCATCAGAACCTGGCATACATGGGTGGTCCACGAATTCTCCAGGCGCTGGCGGAGGATGGCTTTGCCACGCAGCGAGCCACAGAGGTAGGCAAAGGCGGCAACCCGGTGTTCGCGGTCAATCTTACCTGGGCGTTATCTGTCGGCCTTATCTGGATCGGTGGATTCGAGTTCCTGTTGCTGTTGTCGGTGTTTTTCTACGTTCCTATCTACCTTGCGATGATCATCGGCGTTTTGATCCTGCGCAAGCGTGAGCCGGATGGTGATCGACCTTACGTTGCCTGGGCCCACCCTTACAGCACGATTGTGTGTTTGATCGGGTGGACGGTCATAACCCTGTTCCAGGCCTATGTTGAGAGAGAGACGGCGTTATACGCGGTCGCATTGATAGCCATATCCTGGCCCGTTTATTGGTATCTCACCCGCAAGTGATGGCCGGACACGACAATTCACCAACTCGCAGACCCGGGGGCAGCAACACAGTATTTGTGACGGTTATCGGCGGGGCGAACATCGACATTCATGGCACGTCGGACAAGGCATTGCGGCCGAACGACTCCAACCCGGGCACCGTGCATGTCTCCGCCGGCGGTGTCGGCCGCAACATTGCGGAGAACCTTGCTCGCCTCGGCATCGATTGCCGGCTAATAACTGCGATAGGCGACGACCACCATGGTCGGACGCTCATGAGCTTGTCCAACGAGGCTGGAATCGATACACAGTATGTGCAGGAAGTAGCATCGGCGCAGACCTCGACGTACCTGTCCGTGATAGACGCGTCCGGCGACATGAAGGTCGCTATCGCCGACATGCAGATCATCGAACACCTGACCGCCGAAAAGCTGCGCCCCTGCGAGGCCGTGCTGCACGAGTCGTCGCTGATCGTGCTGGATACGAACCTGCCGGACAGCGCTCTCGCGTGGCTTGCCAATGAATTCGGCGAACAGACGATATTTGTCGACACCGTATCAACGACCAAGGCGCCCCGAATCAAACGGTACCTTTCCTCTGTCCACACACTGAAGACCAGTGCCATCGAAGCCGAAGCACTCACGGGTCTCGAGGCGAGAACGGAGCCGCAGTTGCAAGAAGTGGCCGCACAACTTCATGCTGCAGGTGTCGACCGCGTATTCATTACGCGAGGCAGCCGGGGCGTCTTCTACAGCACGGCAGACGAACAAGGCACAATTAAACTCGAACAGAAAAATCGAGTCGTGCGTAATGCCGGCGGCGCTGGCGACGCCTTTCTCGCAGGTTTGGCCTACTCCTGGCTCGAAGACCGGGACCTGGAGACAACGCTGCGTTTCGCGCTCGCGGCAGCAGACCTGACCTTGTCCGATCCGGCAACGAGCAGTCCTGCCCTGTCGCTGGCTGCTGTCAACAAGGTACTGGAGGCGCGTGATGCCAACTGAACCCGTCAGCCCGAATCTCGATATTGCGCCCGATATTTCAGAGGCGCTCGAATCCGGACAGCCGGTAGTCGCACTCGAGTCGACCATCATCAGCCACGGCATGCCCTACCCGCGCAACGTTGAGACTGCGCTGGCGGTAGAGAACGCGGTTCGCGAGGGTGGCGCCGCGCCCGCGACGATCGCGATCCTGGGTGGCCGGCTCAAGGTCGGTCTGGACGCCGACGACATCCGGCACCTGGGCAAGAAAGGCAGCGACGTGATCAAGTGCAGCCGGCGTGACTTGCCCTTTGTCGTTGCGCGCAAACATGACGGGGCGACAACGGTCGCCGCCACGATGATCATCGCGGCCATGGCCGGCATCAGGGTATTCGCGACCGGAGGTATTGGTGGCGTACATCGAGGCGTCGAGCAGACACTAGATGTTTCGGCCGATCTCGAAGAACTCGCACACACCAACGTGGCTGTCGTGTGCGCCGGCATCAAGTCCGTCCTCGATATTGGTCGCACGCTCGAATACCTCGAAACGCACGGTGTACCTGTCGTCGGCTACCAGACGGATACGTTGCCGGCATTCTATGCCCGCGAAAGTGACTTTGGTGTGGACTATCGCGCCGACACGCCTGCCGATGTGGCCGATGCCCTGCGTAGCAAATGGGACATGGGCCTCGACGGTGGCATGGTCATCGCGGTCCCGGTACCTGCCGAGCATGCCCTTGATCGCGAGGAGATCGACGCGGTTATCGACGAAGCTATCGTCGAGATGCAGCACCAGGGCATCACCGGCAAGGACACGACACCCTTCCTGCTGGCTCGAATTGCCGAACGGACCGGGGGCCGCAGTCTCGACGCCAACATTCAGTTGGTTATCAACAATGCGCGTGTTGCTGCTGCAATTGCCGCAGCTTGACCGTGTATGATTCGGGCAACGCAATTCTCCATGGCTACGTTTTCATACCATGTGGCCGGGACAGCTGAGATCTGATATGTCCTCACAAAACATCGATACAGCGGCACCTTATGATGCACCCGGTTGGGCGCGCACGATGCGCCATTTCACCGACCACCTCGTTTGCGATTTCCTGGGCGGACCGCGTCCGTGGAAATTTGCCTGGATAATCAATTTCCAGAAGGCGGGCACGTTTATATTTCTTCTTGTCCTGATCGCCTGGTACGGCAACACGTCAACCAATGTCTGGGTCTATACGGCCATGCAAGGCAGCTACGGCCTGGTCTGGATTCTCAAGGACGTGGCTTTCCCGGACCCAAGCTGGCAACGGCGTATTACTATCGCTGGCGGGATCAACGCCTTCCTGGGTGCACTGGGCTGGTACTGGGTGTTCGGATGGCTGTTGGTGTCCGGCGTGTCACAACCGGATTATCCGCTGCCCGACTTTGTTTGGTACTGCGTTTGCATCAGCCTGTGCATTGTGGGCTGCGCCATCATGATCGCAGCGGACGCACAAAAGTACTTCACGCTGCGAGTAAGACGCGGCCTGATTACCGACGGCATGCATCGCTATGTACGCCATCCCAACTACCTTGGCGAGATCATGATCTATGGCAGCTTCGCGATGATGGTCTGGCACTGGCTGCCGGTCGTCGTCCTTGCGTGGGTCTGGCTCGGACTGTTCGCCGTCAACATGATCATGAAAGAAGCGAGCATGTCACGCTACCCGGAATGGGCAGCGTACAAGAAGCGCACGTGGTGGCTAATTCCTTTCGTGCTCTAACGCACAGATTGGCTAATCGTCCGACTCCGCCGCTGTAATTTCGGCTTCCAGATCCTCCAGCGTCGGCGGCACCCAGCCGCGGTCTAGGCGGCTGCCGA
>CALDZH010000125.1 GCA_937944275.1 uncultured Woeseiaceae bacterium | reverse complement strand
GTTGCGTCGAGCGTGTCGCGGTACTTCTTTGCCCCGAACTTACGGCTCGCCTCACTGAAGTAGACGGTACCGTCTTTCGCCACGGCGAGGTTGTTGGCGAATACATCTGCATCCTCGCCACCGTGAAGGAATGTGACGTCACCATTCATGTCAACGCGCTGCAAGCCTGTGAATGCATTCGCGACAATCAGGGAACCATCACCGGCAGTCTCAATGCCGAGAGGACGGCCCCCAACAAAGGCGAAGTTTTCGGCGCGCCGGTTACGGATGCGAATGACATGGCCGCCGAGGGTGGTCGCGTATACGAAACCATCCTGCCCCAGGGTCGCGTCCTCGGGACCTTCAAACGGGTCGAGTTCAATGCCTGTTGCTGTTTTAAGCAGTTCGTTGGGCGCGAATGGGTCGACAAGACCGCGATCGGTCGGTGCCTGCCAGGCAACGGGATCGATCGGCACTGGCCAGAGCAGCAGGTAGGAAACTGCGCCAGCCAGGAATATTCCGACGAATCCCAGGATGCGCTTCATGCGTTGTGCCTAGCGTTTTGTCTCGATCATCTGTAAGAACTCAGCCCGCGTGCGTGCGTCCTTGCGGAAACCTCCTATCATCTGGCTGGTGACCATTGAGACGTCGGACTTGTGGATGCCACGCGTCGTCATACACTGGTGTTTTGCGTCAATGACCACGCCTACGCCCTTCGGTTGCAGAACTTCCTGTATGCAGTTCGCGATCTGTGCCGTCATTTTCTCCTGCACCTGGAAGCGGCGCGCATAGGCTTCGACGACACGTGCCAGTTTGCTTATACCGACAACCTTGTTGCGCGGCAGGTAGCCCACGTGTGCCTTGCCGATGATCGGGGCCATGTGGTGTTCACAATGTGACTCGAATGAGATGTCACGCAATACGATCATCTCGTCATAGCCCTCGACTTCCTCGAATGTGCGTTCGAGAAATTCATAGGGATTGACTTTGTAACCGCTGAACCAGTCTTCATAAGCCCTGGCGACTCGCTTCGGCGTATCGATCAGACCTTCGCGGCGCGTGTCGTCACCGGACCATAGTAACAATGTACGAATTGCTTCTTCGGCTTGCTTACGACTTGGTTTTCGCGGTTTGGGTTGTTTCTTTTTTGGGGCCGCCACAAATTGCGTCCTGTTGTTCGAGTTCGGCAATATCCTACGCAGACTTCTGACTGAGGTCGAGGCCAACGGGACAAACTACGCCGGTTCCGCCGATGCCGCAGTAACCGGACGGGTTCTTCGCGAGATACTGCTGGTGGTAGTCCTCTGCATAATAGAACGTGTCGAGTGGCGCTATTTCCGTCGTGATCTTTCCGTGACCCGCGGCCTTTAGCTCGGATTCGTAGGCCATGAGAGAGTGCCGGGCAGCGTTTTGTTGACCGTCATCCATCGTGTAGATCGCCGAGCGGTATTGCGTGCCTATGTCATTACCCTGCCGCATACCTTGCGTCGGGTCGTGGCTTTCCCAAAAAATCTTGAGCAATTCCTCGAAATTTGTGAATGCAGGGTCATAAACGACAAGTACGACTTCGGCATGGCCGGTTTCACCAGTACAAACCTCTTCGTACGTTGGATTGGGCGTTATGCCACCGGCATAACCAGCTGCTGTCGTGTAGACGCCGTCAGAATTCCAGAAGCGGCGTTCCGCACCCCAAAAGCAACCCAGGCCAAATACGGCCTGCTGCATATTGTCGGGAAACGGCCCCTGTAGTGGGTTGCTGTTGACGTAGTGTCTGTCAGGAACGCGCATTGCCACGTCCCTGCCAGGTAAAGCCTGGCTGCGCTCAGGCAGAGTTATCTTTTTCATGATTTTGTCGCCGAACTCGCTGCTTCTGCTGCGTTCTTCTTCTGAATTTCCTCGCGCTCCGATTCCAGGTAGTTGAACTCGTGGCGAAATATCTGGTCGCCAGCTTCAACTGGAACTCCATCGACCATTGCAGGCCTGAACGCTCGCCGTCGAATCTCGCGATGCACCAGACGCTGCATGTCTGTGAATTCGACCGGGTATGCCTCGGTCTTGATGACCCGAACGCGACCTCGATCCGAAACTGAGTAATCGACGTTGATTGCACCGGTCAACATTTGCGAATTATTCCGCGCGTTGCCACTTGCTCCAGTGGTGTAGTCGGGCAGTGGTTCCTGCCAAATCGGTATCGGACTCTCCATGAGTTCTTTTCTCATTTCGAGGCGACTTTCGTCGGTCGAAAGCATCTCCCACACTTCCTTGTAGATCTTCCTTGCCCGATTATGTGACTCGGTAACGACGTAGTAATCAGCGAGGTACAGCTTGGTCGTCGCCAAATCCAGCCACGGATAATCAGGCGCTTCTTCGGCAATTCGCACGGCCCGCTTCAGGTAAATTTCAGGAGAGCTGCCTACTGGTCTCTGGAGGCTGTCTGTTACTGGTTCGTAATAGTAGAAAGACCCGCCAAGGCGCAAAAGCGGCTCAATCAGACGCACGTCTTTCTTGCCCGCGGATTCTTCGACGATGCGCACCGCTCGCCGGTACGTGGCCCGTTCATCATTGTAATAGCCGGCACGGTGCTGCCAGTCGGCACGCCGCATCAACGAAGGCAATAAGCCCAGCGTATCGTCTTCGAAATGACGCACGTTGAGGGCGTGAATCCGGTCAAGGACATCGCGCGCCTCATCAATGTTGCCAAGGCGGACATTGGCCTCTGCGAGTGACTCGAGGATTTCGACCTGCTCGATATTGTGCGGACCTTCGTTCACATGGGTAATGTGTTTGGCGCGGACAAATGTACTTGAGGCCAGGTCGGGCCGACCGCTGCTGAGTTGTGCTGCACCCAATCCTTTTAGCGGATTAACCAGACCCGCATTCAGCCGGTCTTCGACAATCTCGATTATCTCGATGGCAGACATGAAATTCTGGATAGCCGCTTCGTACTGCATGTTGTTTTGCTGAACGATTGCGAGGTTATTCAATGCTTTGGCAGTCTCCGCCGACTGTGGGCCGAAAATCTCGATACTCATTTGCACGACCCGTTTCGCGGCAATATCTGCGGCATCGTAATTCTGGTCTTCGAGCAACTGCCGGAATCGACCGAACTCCTTCAACAGGTCCTCTTCGGTCGCCGGAAGCTTTGCCTGATCCAGCGGCGGAGTTTCAACGTCGACTGCTTCTTCTGCAACCGGGACGATTTGGTCGAGGGGCCCCGGCACATCGTCAACGCTCAGCTGATCCTGGCTGCTGGCGGCCAAAGGCAGTGTGATCAATAGGGCAGCGAAGCTTGTATGCCTAAAAATTCTCATTCGCTGGGTCTGGGCTCCCGACAACGTCCTGATGCATTGACTAAGATTATTCAGACACGAATCCTGCCGATTAGTTCTGCGCGTTCGGGCTCGTGTTGGATATCACTATACCGGCTGAAAGTGCCCGACGGTACCCACTGGCTATGTGTCAAAAGCCGAGGTCCATTTGCTGCTGGCCGGGTCTTATAAATTGCCTGCAATCAAGGGCATGCTGGTACGGACCGGACTCCAACCCGAGTTTTCGGCTGGCCGCACGGAAGCGACTCGCAAGCATGTCCGCATAAGCGCCGCGCCCCGTCTGTCTTACTCCGAATCGTGCATCGTAGGCGCGGCCGCCGCTCGCCTGGCGCATGAGACTCAATACGCGTTCCTTGCGGTCGGGGAAGTGCGTCTCCAGCCACGCCGTAAATATGTCGAGAAGTTCATGAGGGAGCCGCAGAAAGATGTATTGCGCCTGTCTGGCACCGGCGCTTGCTACAGCTTCGAGAATTGACTCGATTTCGTTGTCATTAATTGCGGGGATCAGGGGCGCGAGCAGTGAACTGACGGGAACTCCACTGCTGGAGAGCAGGGTCATAGCCTTGAGCCGGGCCTTCGCTGCCGGCACGCGAGGTTCCATCACTCGTTTCAGGTCGTCGTTCATGGTGGGCAGGCTGATAGCAACCGAACAGAGATCCAATTCTGCGAGTCTGCCTAATAGATCAATGTCGCGGCTGATGAGGTTACTCTTGGTGATGATATTGACCGGATGGCGATGTTCGAGAAAAACTTCGAGCAACTGCCGCGTGATTTCCAGGTTTTTGTCTGCAGGCTGATACGGGTCGGTATTGGCGCCAATCGTGATTGGCTTGCACTCGTAATTTCTTTTTGTCCACTCTTCAAGCAACAGTGCAGCGGAGTTCGGCTTGTAGAAAATCTTCGTTTCAAAATCAAGGCCGGGAGACAGGTCGAGGTAGCTATGCGTCGGTCGGGCATAGCAGTAGACGCAGCCGTGTTCACAACCCTGGTAAGGATTGATTGACTGGTCGAATGGCACGTCCGGGGAACTATTCGTGCTGATGATGCGGTTCGCCGGCATGGCGCGCAGCTGTGTTTGCGGTGCTTGTTGTGCGTACTCGAAAGCTGCCTCGGCATCGAGTTCGACGCCGCGTTTTTCAAATCGGCCGGCTGGTTTCGATACCGCACCACGGCCTTTATGTGCCCGAGTGGTCATGAAAAATCTCAATTACTGTACAAACATACAGTATCATAAATAAGGTACCGGACACCCTATTTGGAAAATAGGGTGTCCGGTACCTTATTTACGTCAATTGAGGACGCGGTAGCCGCGACCGCGCAGGCAGCGCTTGAAGACTTTCTGTTTTTCTTCATCCGCATCCAGGCCCGAGCGCGTTCCGCCGTAAATTGCGCCATGGGCTGCGCCTTCACCGGCACGGCCGCTGACAGCACCCGCGGCGGCACCCACGACGCCGCCGAGCGCGCCGCCTTTGGCGACTCCCTGGCTGATCAGGATCTGCTCGGTATAGGCCTCACACTCTTCCCAGTCCTGCGCAAGCCGCTCCGGATCGACGCCCTTGGTGTCGACGATCGGATCCGGGTGCGCAGCACAGCCAGCGACGAGGCTGGCCGCGATCAGAAAAATTAGTTTGTACTTGAGCATTATGATATCAACGCACTACGAGGCATTCGGTTTACAAGGTCCTGTAATGGTTGGAACCTCACACGACTCAACAGTTCGCGCAATACTTTACGCTTTTATTGCAAACTTCGGAATTGCGATCGCCAAGACCTGGGCCGCCTGGCTGACGGGATCTGGCAGCATGCTGGCCGAAGCAATTCACTCCTACGCGGATACCGGAAACCAGGTCTTGTTGTACCTGGGGCTCAAGCAATCACAGCGGCCGCCCGACAAGGAACATCCGCTGGGGTATGGCAAGCTAAGCTATTTCTGGAGCTTCATTGTTGCGATCCTGTTGTTCACCATGGGTGGCCTTTTTTCTATTTACGAGGGCTATCACAAGCTGACGCACCCAGAGCCGCTGTCACAGGTCTGGATCGCGATCGTGGTACTTGTGTTTGCCATCTTGCTTGAAGGTGGGTCGCTGCTTGGCTGTCTGCGCGAGATCAGAAAAGTCCGGAAAGGACGTCCGTTTCGCGAATGGCTGAAACACACACGCAACTCGGAACTCGTCGTCGTCCTTGGCGAAGACATCGGTGCGCAACTCGGCCTGATGCTGGCGCTGTGCTTCCTGACGGCGGCGTGGCTGACCGGAAACCCTGTCTACGATGCGATGGGCTCAATGTGCATTGGCGTCGTGCTTCTTGTCATCTCAGCATTCATCGGCTGGCGTGTCCGTTCGCTGCTCGTCGGACGGTCTGCAGACCCGGAGGTGCAGGAAGCGATCGACGCAATCATGGCGGAAGACCCCGATATTCTGGGGATCTTCAATTCGATCACGATTCAGTTCGGTCCCGATACGATGCTTGCGGTAAAGGTGAAGATGGACCCTGACCTGACGATCAACGAGGCGATCACGCATATCAACGATCTGGAACGCAATCTCAAGGCGCGTATTCCGAAACTGAAGTGGTGCTTTGTCGAACCCGACATTACGGACTGACGGCGCTTCTGCCTACTGGCTCATGCGTTCTATCTGACGTTCAATGCGCCAATGCCCAAGGCGAGCGATCGCCATGTATGCGACGACGAGTATCGCAGGACCGAGCAATGCGGGTAGCCAGGTATTCGTCCATTCCTCTACTTTCGGCCAGCCGTAGATAAACAGGCATACGATGGTAATAGCCCCGGCGAGCACGACGTACATCACGACAGCGCCTTTCCAGGTGGGGTTCGGCATGATGCCGCCGAGGAACAGTTGCAGGCCCATGTAGCCGAACAGGGAAATCGCGAGTACGGCCTGGAAATCACGAATCTGCTCATCCGGCTGCCCCAGGATGTAGAGGCGGTAAAAGATGACTCCGACGAGTAGCAGCTGGGTTACTCCGAGCCAGATCGCGGCTGCGTAGCGCGTTGTGTCGCGTTGGCGTTCATCGATTCGCATCGGGTGAAATAGCATCAATCTTCTCCTCGGTTCCAGAACAGGTCATCCAGGGATTTGCCCGTCGCACGAGCCAGTCGAATGCACAGCTGCAGTGTCGGGTTATAGCCGCCACCTTCGATGAGGCCGATAGTCTGGCGGGTGACGCCGACTCGCTCGGCAAGTTCGGCCTGGGTGAGGTTTCGCTCAACCCTTGCAAGTTTGAGCCGGTTTGGGATGTTCTGTTCTTGCATGCAGGAAAAAGTAATCTATACCCGCCAAAATGTCAACTATATATTGCATATTGACCGATATACTATTCATTTTCATGACCTGCAATCAAAGACTGGCAGGTGCTGGGCAAGCCGGTTTTGAACTGGAACCACTGACCCCATCCCGAACTCGCGTAAATGAGCAGGAAGATGGAATGGCTTTGCGTTTCAGGCTTTTGCGTGATTTGCCTTTGTCACCAAAGGAATTCTGGCGCGTCCAGCAGGGCTGTCAATTCTGGCTTGCACTCACGAAATGCCAAGGCTTTTGTACTTGTGGACTACCGGAGAATCCACCGGAAGAACTTGTGAATACCGAGTGCGCCAAGGGCGATCGTGGCTGCCACGCTGTTGATAGGCGACAGCAGAAGCCGCAGCCATTCGGTCTCGATCTCAACCAGCGAAACAGGCAACAACTGCGTTGCCATGCCGATGGCCGTGAACACGGGTGACGCAAGCAAGGCAAGGCCTGCGAGGGCCAGGACAATCAGTACAGACCAGACCAGCAGTGTCTTGCGTCGTTCGCGGTCGATCCTTTTCAGGACATCTTCTGCAAACGAATCGCCCCGGAAATCTTGTTCAGCTTGTGTGAAAAGCTTCTGCAGGTTGGGATCATGAGAGGTAGTCATTCTGCCTCCTCCAAAGGTTCTGCATACGCGGCCAGTTCTTCCTGGAGCTTCTTCGTGCCGCGACGGATGTGTGACTTGATGGTGCCCAAAGGTTGCCGCGTGAACTCAGCGATTTCGCGGTGCGTCATGCGCTCGTGATAACTCAGCACGATACAGAGGCGTACGTCGGGCGCTAGCGTCGCGAGCGAACGATCCAGATCCACGGCTACGCTGGTCGTGTCCTTGTGCTGCGAATCGGCATCATCGTGTTCACCGGCACCGCGTAAGGGGTCATTCCTGCGGCTGTGCTGCAACCACATATTGATCGCCATGCGTTTAAGCCAAGGGCCCAGACGGTCTGCATCGTGCAGCTGGCGTATGGACCGCCACGCCTGCATGAATACTTGCTGGGACAGGTCATCAGCCAGCACGCAATCGCCGCTGCAGCGGCGCATCAGGTTACGGATCCAGGCCTGACGCCGAGCCATAAGTTCGGCGAATGCGTCTCTGTTTCCAGTCCGGGACAGGCCGACGAGCACCGACTCCGGACTTTTCGCGAGAAAGTCGGATGTGTAGCGCAAGTCAATTATCCGAACAGGTTGCTGTTTCTCTGATCGTCCTCACGGCGTGCACGCGCCATATAAGCAGCGCCGACGAGCAGGCCAATGCCGACAAAACCTACGAGTGCGGCTGCACCGACAATGGGCATAAATGCATCGGGTTCCTGACGGCCGATAATCCAGCCCATGATTGCGAGGCCGGGCGCTACAAAAGTAACGATCACCCCGGCAACCTTGAGGTCTCTCTCGGGAGCCTTGTCGGTTCCAAGCAGTTTGTCTATGAGTCGCTGATCGGGTGTCTTTCCGCTTTCGATGATGCGCCGAAGTGTTTCATGTTCGGCTTCACGCTTGCGCACGCCGTCCCAAATGCCGCCCACCGCCGCAGCAGCTATGAACAGCCAGAATCCCAGTGCTGCGAGACCAAATATGCCTTCCATAATGCTCTCCAAGAAAAAGTAGTCTTACACTTGTGGAGATGCGAAATTTGCGGCCCTGGATGCAGCGCAACTAAAAAAAACATTGCAGGCCGGGTCGCGGCCTCACAGTAGGCCGCGACCAATCCGCATTCAATAGTGGAAAACAACCGCGAGTTGTATTCTCTATATCGACCTCAATCGTCGGCCTTGTACAAATGCACATCCTGCTGCGGGAACGGGAAGGAGATGCCTTCCTTGTCGAAGCGCTTCTTGATCGCCTCGGTCAGGTCGAACATGACGCCCCAGTAATCGGCCGTCTTGACCCATGGACGTACGACGAAATTGACGCTGCTGTCAGCCAGGGCCGAAACGGCTATGGTGCATGCTGGCTCTTCGAGAACACGTTCTTCGGCGGCAATCAATTCCTCGATGGTCGAGCGAACTTTGTCGAGATCATCGTCATAACTGACGCCAACGACCATGTCGACGCGGCGTTTATCGTTGGCCGAGTAGTTGGTGATGATGCTGTCCATGATCTGGCCGTTCGGCACAATAATTTGCTTGTTGTCGCCTGTCTTGAGAATCGTCGTCAAGATCTGCACCTGCTCCACAACGCCGCTAATGCCGGCTGCTTCAATAAAGTCTCCCACACGGTATGGGCGGAACAACACGATCAAGACGCCGGCGGCAAAGTTTGACAGTGATCCCTGCAACGCCAGGCCAACAGCGAGGCCTGCTGCGCCGAAGATCGCGATGAACGACGTTGTCTGAATACCAAGCTGACCGATAGCGGCAATAATGACAATGACGAGCAGCACCATGCGTACGAGGTTGCATACGAAGGTCTCAAGCGTCTTGTCTACTTCCTGGCGTTGCATAACCTTGCGTATGCCGCGTACGACCAGGCTGATGACCATCTTTCCTAAATAGAAGATCGCCAGTGCGATGACGACGTTGATGCCAAAGTCGATGCCCTTGGTTTGCAGCATTTCGAGTAACTGACCCCAGTCGAATCCGAGATCAGGCAGATTTGCTTCGTCCATATTGCTAGTCCTTTCTTATTGTCCTGGAACACCATCAACGCCGGGTTTGAACCGGAAGATCCGGTACGGTCCGTGCGTATCAATATGTTCGCGTGATTTGAGTATCAATTCCAGTAATGCGCTATCCGCAATGTACAAATAGCCGTCAGGCCCGAATGACAATGCATCCGGCCAGCGCAGGTCGCGTGACTGAATCAAAGTCTTGAGCTCTTTGCCGGGACCCACGACGAAAATCGAGCCATGTTCGACATCCGTGACATACACATTACCTTCAACGTCGATGCTAAGGCCATCGCTGAGCGGCTTATCGCTGATTCGCTCGACCCGGTTAGCGAGTTGGTCAGGCGGCAGGTTCTGATCAAGCAGGTCGCTCAGCAACACACGATAAAGCCCGGAACCACTGATCGCCGCGAAGTAGAGCCATTCGGGACCAAGAGCAATGCCGTCGACGCCGCCGCGCAGCGCCGCGATGCCGCCAAGGAACTTCATTTCGCGGTCCCGGCTGCGAATGACGTAATTCTCAGCGGACACGGACACGTGCGATTCGAGAAGACGCCGGGCCTGGCCTGTCTCGACGTCATACACGATGATTGCGGGAGATTTCCGCCAGAAACTCGCATCTGCGATCACTATTGTATTGCCGTCCGCGGAAACCTGGAGATCCTGCAAGAATGACCCGACCGGTGCTATATCAGGAGGCAACACCTGATTTCGCAATACCTCGTTTGTATCGAGATCGATGGCGACTATGCGGGCGGGACGCAGGCCGTGGTTTCCATGATCTATCGTCCACAGGCGGTTGAAGCGATCAATCACGATCCCCAGAACAGTGTCAAACAGCTCGGCCTGTGCCGCGCCTGACGGGTAGGGGATCGCTGCACCGCGCACATACTCGAGTAATTTGTTGCCTGTCGGTCGCGACTCTGGATGGACCGTGAAGAAGATTCGTCCATTGCGATTGACGGCGACATTACCGATCGGTTCGGCATAAGTGACGACTTCCTCCAGCGAGGAAGAGTTGAGGACAGGCGTGGTCGACAAGTCCGGGTACGCCTGGCCACCCCCATAGCGAATCCAAAGAACCAGCGTCCCGATCAATGCGAGCAGCACAAGAAACAGCAGAATTTTTTTCATTGTTAGCTGCTGAAGCCTTCAAGAATCCCCCGGCGGGATTCTACATGAATATGCCTTGTTTTCAGACCTGCAGCGCTATCAACCACGATATGGCGATAAGACCAAGCGCGATGCCACCGGCGGCCCTCTGGGTGCGAGGAGGAGCCGGCATTTTGCCGATCACGGTCAGCAACATGCCAGTAGCGAATCCACATACGAAGCCGAGCAGGTGGGCGCCGATGTCGGTATTCTTATCACCGGTTCCCGTGAACATCAGCAGCGCCAGGCCGCCGATGATTGGGCCGAAGCGGGTCGACCAGCGGTCCTGAGCCATCAATTGTCCGCGCCACACATAACCGGCGAGGATTCCCAGCGTGGCGAATACTGCGGTTGATGCACCAATCGAGCGGTGAGTCGAATCGAGGAGCAGTGTGTTCGCCGTGTTTCCCAGCGCCGCGGCAACTAGCACGGCGAGCCACGCGACGCCCGACCCCAACAGGCGCCCGGCAAAAATGCCAAAGAAGACGCCGAAGACCAGATTGCCCAGCAAGTGCCGCACACCGGAGTGCAGCGTCAGTGCGGTAATTGTCCGCCACCACTCGCCATCGCGAATCAACGTTCCATCGACGCGACCCGCGACGGACCAATTGATCCCAAAGAACGAATAGCCGGCGAGCCAGGCCACCGCGCAGACGACGAAAACGTAGCCAATGACGCCCGGCAACGCATCCTGGTAAACAATACGTTTGCGCGGCTTTGGACGAGTCGGCGGGTTCTCGTCGTCGTAGAGTCGGAGTTCTTCAACCGCTCTCGGAGAGTACTCTGCTGGCACTACGAGCACGCAGCTCATTCCGTCATCCACCAACTGATGGGGGATTTGTACGGAGGCCAGGACGAGTGCCCGATCGGAACAGCTTTGCCGATTGGTGCTTTCATATACGACGCGCAGGTCTTCCATCAATGAAGGTTAGCAAGATTGCGGTAAGCTAGGGTCTGATTTTTCCGGGGGCCGACATGAGAAAAGCAATACTCGTTGCAGTAGTTCTGGCGTTTACTCCGTTGGCCGTGGCCGAAGTTACGGATTCGACTGCCAACGGGTTTACAACCGTTAACGAAGTTGTCATTGATGCGAGCCGGGCAGAGGCATGGATTGCTGCGGTACATGAAGTCGGCAGCTGGTGGAGTTCGGATCACACTATTTCGGGTGATGCGTTGCGCTTGAGCATTCAGCCGGAAACACAGGGATGCTTCTGCGAGACGCTCGGCGAAAAAGCCGGGGTTGTTCACCTGGTCGTTACCATGGTTAACCCAACCAACCTGTTGCGCATGACCGGGGCGCTTGGACCACTCGGGCTTATGGGCGTCGACGGCAACATGATTTGGGAATTTGCGGACGCCGAAGGCGGCGCGAGCGTGCGTTTCACGTATGCGGTTGGTGGCTACAGCAAAGACGGTCTCGACCAGATCGCGCCAGCCGTTGACTATGTCCTGGGCGAGGCACTTAATCGCCTCAAGACCTACTTAGAGACTGGCAGCCCGGAGATAGCACCCGTTGAGTGACATTCCATATGCCAGGCCGTCCTCGACCGTCGTGCTCGTCAGGACAGGTGCCGGCGAGCCGGAGCTGTTCATGGTGAGGCGGCATGCAGATTCGTCTTTCGGTGCGGCATATGCATTTCCGGGCGGCGTCGTCGATCCAGAGGACAAGGATGTTCACGCATACTGCAAGGGGTTGACTGCTCGTGAGGCCGATGCGCGGCTGGGTACCAAGGGCGAGGGTCTCGACTACTACAGCGCGGCGATTCGGGAATTGTTCGAAGAAACTGGTGTCCTGTTGTCGGATGTGGACAGGATTGTGGAAGGGCCCGATGCGGCGCGCGATGCACTGAACGATCGCAGTGACAACTGGGCCGATTTCGTGAAGCGCAACAAGCTCCAGCTTGAGTGTGACAAGTTGCACTATTTCGCTCACTGGATCACGCCGCCATCGCAGGTCAGGCGATACTCGACGAGGTTTTTTGTTGCGGCTTTGCCGGATGGCCAGCGCGCCATCCATTGCGGTGGCGAACTGACCAGGTCCTGCTGGGCCACGGCGAATGAAACACTGAAAGCGGGCCGCGATGGTCGGGCGAAGCTGCATTATCCGACAATCAAGTCACTCGAAAGTATCGCGCGCCACAAGACCTGTGAAGCCCTCATAGAGTGGGCAGCATCCTGTGTCGCGTGGGGCGTCACCACGATGGCGCCGATGATAGTCGAGCGTAATGGCAGGAAGGAGGTTGCCCTCCCCGGCGATAGAGACTATCCGGGCTACGAACTGTGAGTGCGTTCGGACCAAAAATGGAGCCGTTCGCGGAGTTAAGGCCAGGGATTCGGCGGATCGTGGCGCCCAATTCGTCGATGATGACGGGGCCGGGAACCAATACTTACCTGTTTGGCGACAAAGAAATCGCAGTACTCGATCCGGGCCCGGACATAAAGAGCCACCGCGAGGCAGTCATCGAATTTGCAGCGGCCCCGATTCGCTGGATACTTGCGACGCACACACATCCGGATCATTCTCCGGGTGCCAGCATGCTGGCGCAGATCACGGGCGCGGTTGTGCTGGGCAGGCCGGCGCCCGACGGGCGACACCAGGACGACACGTTCCAGCCAGACACGTTTTTGAACGACGGTGGAAAACTTGAAACGGACGAGTTTGTCCTGAAGGCGGTTCATACACCGGGCCATGCCTCCAATCATGTTTGTTTGCTGCACGAGGACAGCAACTGGTTGTTCACGGGCGATCATGTTATCGATGGCTCGACCGTGGTTATCAACCCGCCTGACGGCAATATGAAGCAATATATTGAATCACTCAGGCGTGTGCGGCGACTTGAATGCGATGCACTTGCGCCCGGGCATGGCGAATTGATTCGCAATCCTGAACGAGCGATCGACTGGATTATCGACCATCGTCTCGAACGGGAAGCGAAAGTCGCCGCTGCGCTGGCCGCCAACCCCTGCCTCACAACCCATGAACTTGTGCCGCATGTCTACAAGGACATAGACAAGAAGCTCTACAACCTGGCGGAACGGTCGCTGCTCGCACATCTTCTCAAGCTCGAGGAAGATGGCGATGCCATTGTCACAGACGGTGCGTGGAAGAAAGCCTGATCTGATTCGGCGCTTGCGCCGCAGCAATGCGAGGCAGAAGCCGGGCTATTTTACAGTCCAACTACTCGGTCCCTTGATGAAATCCCTGACGCTCTTTTTGCGCTCCATGCGCGAGGGGTGGTGTCCATAGAACGAATCCTCATAGCTGACTGCGGGCTGCCGATAGATGACACCCAATGCGACAGGCAAGTGCAGGTCGATCAGCATCCGCGCAACGATGGCATTGCCTTCGTCATGCACAAGGACCTCATCGGCTGACGTGCTTGCGTCGACAACCTCAAGTGACCAGGTGTCCTGGTTAAAGCTGATGCCGCTGCCGTTGTCCTCTCCAAACAGCATGGGTTCACCGTGCTTCAGATGGAGCTGCGTATTTGCCGCGTTCCGGCGTTCCGTGAAGTTCGCGAACACATCTTCGTTATAAACAATGCAATTCTGAAATATTTCGACAAGCGAAGTGCCGATGAAGGCATGCGCCTGGTGTAAGACGTCACTCATGCCGACCTTGTCCGTGTCGACGCCACGCGCGAAGAAACGCGCACCGCATCCCATCGCAAACTGGCCCGGTGATACCGGTGTGTCAACTGAGCCTTTGGGGCTCGAGGGCGATTTGGTTCCAATGCGCGACGTCGGTGAGAACTGCCCTTTCGTCAGACCGTAAATCTCGTTATTGAACAACAAGATCTTCAGGCCAACATTGCGCCGCAACGCGTGCATCATGTGATTACCGCCGATGGACATGCTGTCGCCGTCTCCTGTCACAACCCAGACATCGAGGTCCGGTTTGGCGAGCTTGAGGCCCGTGGCAATCGCCGGTGCGCGCCCGTGGATCGTATGAAATCCGTAGGTGTTGACGTAATAGGGGAAGCGCGCCGCGCAACCGATACCAGATACGAAAGCTGTATTCGAGGGATCAGCACCGTTCTCTGCAAGTGCCTTTTGCACCGACTTGAGGATGGCGTAGTCGCCGCAGCCGGGGCACCAACGGACTTCCTGCGATGTCGCGAAATCTTTCGCTGTGAGTTTGTCGGTCATGACGATGCACCTCGCAGCGATTCAATTTTGTCGACGAGCTCCCGAATCAGGAAGGGCTGGCCTGTTACCTTGTTGAAAGGTACCGGCTCAACGGACAGGCTGGCTCTCAGCAACGTGGTCAGCTGACCGTCATTCATTTCGGGGACAAGTACTTTGTCGAAGCGCGCGAGCAGCTTACCAAGATTCCTTGGTAGCGGGTTCAGGTGCCGCAAGTGAATGAAACTGGTATCCGTCTTTCGAGTGGCCTGATAAATCGGTCCGTAAGTCGAACCCCAACCAACGACGACCAGGTCGCCACTATCGGGCCCGTGCTCGATTGCCTGTTCCCCGATGAAATCTGCGACAGCGTCCACTTTAGCGGTTCGCAAGTCTGTCATGCGTTGATGATTCGCGGGGTCATAGGAAATGTGTCCGGACTCGATGTCCTTTTCCAATCCGCCGATGCGGTGCATCAGGCCGGGCATGCCGGGAGTTACCCATGCACGACCGTGGGTTTTCGGGTCGCGAGTAAACGCCTTGCGCTGGGCACTATCGTCGTTGTCGGGCACCGGGTTTGTGATGATCGGGTCGTAATGCGAAATGTCCGGGATACGCCACGGTTCGGCAGCATTGGACAGGTATCCATCGGCGAGCAGTATCACTGGTGTCATGTGCCTTAATGCGATCCGTGTTGCTTCACTGGCCATGTCGAAGCACTCGCCCGATGTTGACGCGGACAATACCGGTATCGGCGTGTCGGCGTTACGGCCGTAGACGGCCTGATACAAGTCCGACTGTTCCGTCTTGGTAGGTAAGCCGGTCGATGGACCGCCGCGCTGCCAGTTGACGATGACGAGTGGCAGTTCGGCACTAACTGCGAGTCCCATGGCTTCAGTCTTCAGCGCGATACCAGGGCCGGAGCTTGACGTGACGCCGATCATGCCGCCGTAAGACGCGCCGATGGCAGCACAAATCGACGCGATCTCATCTTCCGCCTGGAATGTGCCGACGCCGAGTTCGGCAAGGTGTGCCAGGCGATGCAGCAGCGGTGAGGCTGGCGTGATCGGGTAAGAACAGAACATGACCTGTCGGTCCGCAAGCTCTCCCGCGGCTGCGATTCCGAGCGCGAGGGCTTCGGCGCCGGTAATGCTGCGATATTCGCCAGGCTCCATTTCGGCCATTGGCAAGTTTATCTGGGCCAGGTTGGCCGAAAGTTCGGCTGTTTCGCCGAACGCGTGGCCCGCGTGCAGTGCCTTTACGTTCGCGTCGCGCATGATCGGGCTGCGGGCAAGGCGCCGCTTGATCCACTCCTCGACCGGCCCGAGTTCCCGGCCGAACATCCAGAGCAGCATGCCGAGTGCGTAGAAATTCTTGCAGCGACCGCCCTCCGACTTGCTCAGGCCAAATTCCTTGACCGTTTCGAGATTCAGGTGGCTGATATCAGCAGCGACGACCTGGTAATCGTTGAGCGTGCCATCTTCGCGTGGGTCGCTATCGTAGCCTGCCTTGGCCAGATTGCGGTCCGTGAACGTATCGTTGTTGATGACGACCAGCGCACCCTTGTCCAGCATTGGCAGGCTGACCTTGAGGGCGGCCGGGTTGAATGCCACCAGTACCTCCGGGGCGTCGCCGGGTGTCGTGATCGGGCCGCCACCCAGGTTGATCTGGTATGCGGATACTCCGAACGTCGTCCCAATGGGTGCTCGAATCTCCGCAGGATAATCCGGAAACGTGGCGAAATCGGCACCAGCGAGCGCTGTGGACACGGCGAACTGCGAGCCCATGAGCTGTATACCGTCGCCCGAGTCTCCTGCAAGTCGGATGACGATGGATTCTACGTCGTTGTTTTTATTCACGAATAATGATCAGATTTAAAATTGTATTGGTGCCTGATGGGGCCTTTGATCGAGAGTTTAACGCAATCGACGCGCAAGCTGTCACGGGCAGCGATCATGGCTTGATTAGCGGCCCGACTTCGCATAGCTTACTCGGTCCATAAACAGAGAGACGCACCATGACGTTTGTTGTCACCGAAGCCTGTATCAAATGCAAACTGACGGACTGCGTTGAGGTTTGTCCCGTGGATTGTTTCCACGAAGGGCCGAACTTCCTCGTGATAGATCCGGACGAGTGCATCGATTGCACGCTGTGTGAACCCGAGTGCCCTGTCGAGGCGATTTATTCGGAAGACGAGCTACCTGCTGGCCAGGAGCAATACCTGGAGTTGAATGCGGAGCTGTCACAGGAATGGCCTGTCATCACGGAGATGAAGGACCCGCCTGCAGATGCCGATGAGTGGCGCGACGTCAAGGACAAGCTCCAGTACCTCGAGCGATAAACCGCTTCAGAACCTCGGCGAGTTCCTCGCCCTTGTCTTCCTGCAGGAAGTGCCCTGCATTCCTTATGATCGTGTGGTCCTGGTCCTTTGCGCCGGGCACGGTTTCCTGCCATGGCAGATCGCCACCGCGCGTTATCGGATCCCTGTTGCTGAACGTTGTCAGGAATGGCTTGTTCCATTCTGCGAATTTTTTCCACGCAACCCGGTTTGCTTCGCTGGCGGGGTTGTCGGGTTCCGTGGGCACGAGCATCGGGAACGCCCGCGCGCCGGCTTTGTATTTGGATGACGGAAAGGGCGCATCGTAGGCTGCCAATTCGCCAACATTCAGTCTTTTCACCGTTCCCGACTGCAGAATCCGGCCGATCGGAAACCAGGGGCTAAAGCGCGCAAATGCCCGCCAGACCATGAATGCTTTGGGAAAGTCCTCGTCGCCAGTAGGCATGCCACCGTTCCCCAGCATGATGCGTGCGAAGCGTTCCTCGTTTTCTGCCGCGACACGAAGCCCGATCAGGGAACCCCAGTCCTGACAAAACAGTGTTATGCCGGTGAGGCCGAGTGTCTCTATAAACGAGCGCATCCAGGCTACGTGGCCGGCGTACGAATAGTCCGATTTACGGATCGGTTTATCGGACTTACCGAAACCAATGAGGTCCGGCGCAATGACTCGGTGGCCTGCGTCACGCAGGTGAGGGATCATGTGCCGATACAGGTAAGACCAGCTCGGTTCTCCGTGCAGCAGCAGGATTGTGCTGCCATCGCTCGGGCCTTCATCAACGTAGTGCATGCGAATACCGTCAATGTCGGCATAATGCGGTTTGAAATCGTAATCCGGCAGATTCTCGAAACGGCTGTCAGGGGTTCTGAGGCAGGCAGTCATCCGGGTTCCTTTTTCGATTCCAAATCCTGATTCCGTTACAGTAACACCACAATGACAAGTCGCCGCACAAAATTCGTTCGCTGGGTAACCGGCCGCTACATGCAGAAGCTCGATATTCCGAACGTCCCGGTTGAGCGTGCGCGGCAGCATCTTGAAACCTTTGCCAGGCTTTTCCTTGTTGTCTCGAAAGGGGTCAGTGCGGAATCGGGGCAACTGGCCGGCGTCGACGTGGACTGGCTACGTCCAAAGGGCGCGCCCCCCGACAAGATCCTGTTCTATTTGCACGGCGGCGCTTACATACTTGGCAGTCGCAGAACGCACCGGCAGCTGGCCAGTCACATGGCAAGGGAGGCGGGCGTCACGGCGGTTCTGCCTGAATATCGTTTGGCTCCCGAACATCCTTTCCCGGCGGCGCTTGACGATGCCGTCGCCGTGTACCGGGCGTTGCTCGAATCGGGGTATTCGCCACACGATATAGTGATTTCAGGTGACTCGGCGGGTGGCGGACTGACGATGGCGACCTTGTTGGCGCTGCGACATGCCGGTGACCCCCTGCCGGCCGCGGCGGTATTGTTGTCGCCGTTCCTGGATGTGACCGGAAGTGGAGAGTCAGTAACCACCAGGGCAGACATTGATCCCTGGTTCAATCCGCAGGACCTGCCGGTCGTTGCGCGGTATTACTGTCCCGATGAGAATGAGTGGCGTAATCCGCTGGTGTCGCCCGTGTTTGCGAATGTAGCGGGTTTGCCACCGATGCTTATCCAGGTTGGTGATCACGAGATACTGTTGAGTGATTCGACTCGACTGGC
>CALDZH010000124.1 GCA_937944275.1 uncultured Woeseiaceae bacterium | reverse complement strand
GCCGGCGCTCATGCGTATGACCGATTACTTCAAGCGACAGGCGGTCGCTCAAGCCCGCCACGTGTTTGATGTAGTCAACCAGCTCGTGATGGCGGACCGGCGCATCGCCCAGTGGGCGTCCGAGAAACTGCTCGGGTGTCGGAATTGTTGGGTCGTAAACCGTGCCGGCCGGATACATGTCGATGTCCGCGTCGCGCACGTCGGTGTCGGCTACCGCCGAGGCAAAAAACAGCGTGCATCCGATAATTGCGGTCAGACACGTTCGCATAGTCGTTCTCCAGAAAATCTTATTATTGATGGCAGCTCGTACTCATGGCCGTACCCTCCCAGTCGGGATCCGCGACACCCTGCCAGGCCTTACCGGATCTTGCGACAAGGTGTACACGGCCGAAAGAAGCATGTGTTTCAACTGGCACCACCTCGAAGCCGGCAGTTCGCAAACCTTCCGCGACCGCGGGCGACCAACCGCGTTCGGGTGTCATCTCGAGGTTGATCTGCTCGCCCAACGTAATGCGCTCGCCCGATTCAGTTTCGCTATGCGCAGGATGAGCTCGTGGCAGTGCGACGGCCGCATCGGGATCATGTCCCTGGTCAACGTAACGAGAAATGGTCTGTACGATGGCCGACAAAATGCGGAGGCCACCCGCGGCACCCAGCGCCAGCATTACTTCGCCATCGCGGGTTACCACGGTTGGTGCAATGGTCGTTCGAGGCCGCGAACCTGGCACCTGGTCGGCCGCCGACAGGTAGCTGCCCATGGTGGCCGCGTACACAAAACCGAGCCCCGGCGTAATGACCCTGGAGCCGAATAATGGGCCAACCGTTTGCGTGATGCTCACGACACGGCCGTCGCAGTCGGCGATCGTGAAATGCGAGGTATGGTGACTGTCGCCACCCCAGTGACGACCGCTCCAGTCATGTGCGGACTGCGAAGGCGTTGTTGTCACCGCGGCAGCGACCGGTGTTGCCGGTGGTGTCCGGATGGTGGTTGCCTGTCGTGCGGCCCATGCCTTGTCTTTCATGCGGTCGAGGTCGGTTTCTGCCCGATCTTCATCCATGCTGTTGATTGCCAGGGCCAGCGCCTGGTTCACGACAGCCGCCCATTGCACATCGGTCATCGTCGCCAACTCGAAATTCTCGAGAATATTGAGGGTCTTTACGACGAGGCCACCGCCAGCGGGTGCCGCAAGGGAGTGGACATCGAAACCGCGGTAATTGGTCGTGACGCTACGCCCATCGAGAACCTTGTATGCGGCGAGATCCTCGGTAGTGACGTACCCGCCGTTGGCGGCCATGTCGGCGGCGATTTGCCGAGCGATCTTACCGTTGTAAAAATCATCAGCACCGGCTTCGGCCAGGCGCGTGATTGTGTCCGCCAGTACCGGCTGCTTCAGTATGTCACCCGCATCATAGGTGCTGCCGTCATCCTTAATAAAGGTCTGCTGAAATCCGGGATCTTCCCTGAAGAGTTCCAGGCCGGTCTCGTGACGAGCCGCCGCGCCCGGCAACAACGCAAAGCCATCCGCAGCGATCCGCGCCGGTTCCTGCAGCAGGACTGGCCAGCGCAAAGAGCCGTGTTCGGAATGCAACCGAGAGAGTCCCGCCACGACCCCTGGCGTTGCGATGGCCCCGTATCCCTGGCTAACCGGCTTTTTGGGCGCGGCATAGCCGGCCGGCACCTCGGTCATGCCGTTATAGCCCTGGTAGGTGCCGTCCGGTGACCGAACCAGAACCTGGATTCGACCGCCAAGATGGCTCATCGATGGCTCCACGACAGCGAGCATCATCCCGGCTACAACGGCGGCGTCGGCGGCGTTGCCACCCCGGACAAGCACATCCCGCGCTGCCATGGTTGCGAGTGGATGGGCTGTCACTGCGATGCTGTTCGCCGGAAACGTTGGTTGCGGCTCAGGAATCGACGCGCAACCTGTAGTTATCGCGAACAGCAACGTTGTGCACAGTCGCTTCATCAGGTTTATGGCTACTCGAAGTCGGCCCGCAGCGATTTGACAAGCGCCACGGACATTGCAATTCCGACAAACAAAATCGGGAAAGAAACGATCAGCAAAATCACCTGGATCGGTCGCAGATTACCCTGCAATAACATCAGGGCGACCGGCATGAGCCCCAGGGCGAAAGCCCAGAAGACCCGGTGCCACCGTGCCGGGTCGTCACCGGCTTTCAGGTGCAGCGTGGCGCTGGACGCCAGCGTGTAGGAGGCCGAGTCATAGGTCGTGGCCGCGAAGATGATCGAGATAATCGAGAACACGGCAATGACGACACTCGACAGCGGCAATTGCTCGAGCGCGCCGACGATCGCTGCGCTGCCGTTGATGTCCCTCATGATCCCTGTGAAGTCGAGTTGGCCGGACAGCTCGAGAAACATCGCGTAGTTGCCCATGATCATGTAGAACAGCCAGCTACCCAGCGATCCCCAGACGAGCATGCCGAAAATCACCTGCCGAATCGTCCGGCCACGCGAGATTCGGGTAACGAACAGGCCGATGTACGGGGCAAACGCGATCCACCACGCCCAGTAGAAAATTGTCCAGCTCTCGACGAAGCCTGATTCCGTAAACGGATCGGTCCAGAAGTTCATGCGCAGGAAGTTGTCAGCCATTAGGCCGAGGCTGTTGAGGCCGGTCTTGAGCAAAAACGCAGTAGGACCGGCGACAAAAATAAACAGCAACAGGGCGAAAGCCAGCAACACGTTGATGTCGCTGAGGCGCTTTATACCTTTCTTGAGGCCCAGCCACACGCTGAGCGCAAACAGGAACATGCACAGCATCACCACGCCAATCTCCAGGGCGTCGCCGGTCTCTATGCCGAACAGCCAGGCAAGGCAAGCGGCAATCATCGGCGTGGAGAAACCGAGGCTCGATGCGGCGCCGCCGAGCAGGGCGATCATGAACAGGAAGTCGATCGTGCGTGCCAGGGGACCGTGATCTTTGTCTCCAAGGAACCAATGGCAGCTGACGCTGAAGCGCAGGACGTCGAGCTTCTTCGTGTAGTAGGGATAGGCAATGGCAATCGTCGGCAGGCAGTAAAAAGCCCATGCCGTGAAGCCCCAGTGAAACAAACCGTAGGTCGACGCCCATTCCTGTGCTTCGACGCTGCGCGGTTCCGCGCCAAACGGTGGTGCGGCGTAATAGAAGGCCCATTCGGTGACGCACCAGTACAGGAGGCCGGCACCCACGCCGGCGCAGAACAACATGCCGACCCAGCTGATTTCCCGAAACTCCGGTGTTTCATCCGGTTCGCCCAGCCGGGCCTTTCCGTAGCGGCTGAAACCCAGCCAGACGAGAAACCCGATCGCGGTGACGCTCGCGAGCAGGTAGAGAATACCGAATTCGTTGGCGATAAAGCCGTAAAGCGCTTCGAGCGCCGCTTCAGAAACGTCGGGAAAGACGAACAGCGGAATACTTGCCCCGACCAGGATCAGCGCGCAAAGCGCAAAACTGGGCCAGTCTATTCGGCTTTGCTCCACCCACTCCCCCTTGTTCTTGTAACGCCTAGTCGATTGTAAGGACGACCGCTCCCCTGATAGTACCTTGTTCGATGAGTTCATTGCCCTTTGCAATTTCCGCGAGTGGCAAAGTATGGGCAATGCGGTGCTGCAGTTTATCGGCGGCCAATGCCTCGTTGATGTCGGCGATCGCATGTTCCTTTGCCTCTTCCGGCATTGCATAGACAATCACGAAACGCAGCGTGATGTCCTTGTACATCATTTCGAAGAACGGCAGTTTCGGTTCCGTGACCTGCGTCGATGAATACGTGGCGATCGTCCCGCCTATTCGCAGAACGGCAATCGATGCCGCAAGATTGGCGCCAAACTCGACATCCACGATGCGGTCGACAGGCAAACCCTCGTTCGCTGCCAGAATCTGGTCAACGAAACCCTCGTCGCGATGATTCACCACGTGGGCGGCACCCGCTGCCACACAGGCAGCCTTATCTTTGTCATTGCTGGCGGAAGCGATGACCGTCGCGCCAGCCTGGCTTGCCCACTGTATGGCATAGTGGCCGACACGTCCGGCGCCGCCCGTCACGAGAATGGTCTGACCGCTCACGTCACCATCAGCGAAGACGCAGCGATGTGCGGTCATGGCCGGAATACCCATGCAGGCACCGACTTCGAAGCCCGCGTTATCGGGAAGGCGTGGCGCGCGGCTTGCGTCGATGGCCACGTATTCCGCCGCGGTGCCGAATCTGCGCCCGTACTGGGCCTGGTAAATCCAGGCACGCTCGCCAATACGGCCTGCGTCGACACCTTGGCCGACGGCCTCGATCACGCCCGCGCCATCACTGTTGGGGATGACGTAGCCGAGATCGAGCAGGTTCGGAAACGAGCCGGCCCTTTTCTTGACGTCTGACGGATTTATGCCGCTGGTTGCGATGCGAACGAGAACCTCGCCGGCCCCAACTTCGGGCTCGTCCTTCTCGCCAACCTGCAGAACGTCCCGAGCGGATCCGAATGATTCAAACCACGTTGCGCGCATGTGTCTACTCCTGGTACGGCTCGCATCAGTCGAGCCAGTTGGAAAGCCCTTCTGTGTGGCCGTCGACGGATATCGACTGGCCGGAAACCTTTCTCGCGGCATCCGAGGCGAGGAACAATATCGTATCGGCAACATCGTCCGCGGAAACGAAGGTACGCATCGAGGTCTGACGCAAATAGACTTCGCGTACTTTTTCGACCGACAGCCCACGGTGCGCCGCCTCCCGGGCAATGACCGCATCGATACGCGACCCTTCGACACTGGTGGGGCACACGGCATTCACACGGATGCCTTCCGGCCCGAGTTCCATCGCCCAGGTTTTCGTCAGTCCCATCATCGCCCACTTGCTCGCGGTATACGCCGAGCGCAGAGGGTAGCCGTGCAGAGCCGCTGTTGACGAGATGTTGATGATTGCGCCTCCGCCACTCTTGCGGAGCAAGGGCACAGCGCGCTTCGTCATATAGAATGTACCGGACAAGTTGATCCGGATACACTCGTCCCAACTGTCCTCATCGTGCGTGTCAATGGGAGCCGACGGTCCGGCAACGCCGGCATTGTTGACGAGTACATCCAGGTGCTCGTGATGCCGCATTAGTTCAACGAACACGCGGTCGACGTCGTCGCGGTTTCCGATATCCGCAACTGAACCGGTCGCGGATGGGTTAGCCTCGAGAAACTCATCGACGAGCTCCTGCGAGACGTCACAAATATGCACTTCATCGCCGCGCTCGAGAAAGCGTTCGGCGGTGCGCCGTCCGATACCCGACGCAGCACCTGTGATCAAAACGGCATGATGTTCCGACATCTGTTACTCCGGCAGGCGGCTAATCATATCAAGCATCTCTGCCAGATCGTGCACATTCGACCACTGCGGATTATGGTCGGACGTAAGGTTGTAAACTGGCCAGTCGCGCGACCGGGCTAACTCGGCAAAGCCGAAAAACTCATCTACCCCGGGGCGCGATGGGTCCTCAGTCGTCAGGATATAGGACGCCGGAATATTGTCGCTGGCGCCGCTCAGTCGAATGGATTGCTCATACGATCCGGTTGGATGAGGCACATCCTTCGGGCGTGGATCATCGGGCGAAGTCCACGGTGGCACGAGGCCCTTGTCGCCGATCATCTCGTCCAGTCGTGCGGCGCCCGCACCCGACATGCTTCGCCAGCTGTCACCGTCCTCCGGTATGAACGCGTCCAGGTATATCAGGTGTCGAATACGATTCGGTTCGCGGTCGGCAACGCCCGTAACGACGATGCCGCCGTAGCTATGTCCGACCAGGACGATGTTGTGAAGGTCTTCGAATTGCAGCGTGTTGATCACATCCTCGATATGGGTATCGAGATTTACATCCGGGGACGCGAGGTGCACACGTTCGCCCTGGCCGGTCAGCGTTGGTCGGTAGACGTCGTAACCGCGAGCGCGCAGATGGCGCTCTGTATCACGGAACGCCCAGCCACCGCCCCAGGCCCCGTGGACGATGACGATGACGGGTTGTTCTTCATTCCCGGCGATTGCTGACCAAGGCGCAAGCACCAGGCACAAAACAAAAAGACAAAGACGAAACACGGCCGCTACTCTTTGTCAAAAACGTCGTTGAGTACTTTCAATATCGCTTCGTCCAATGCGACCTCGCTGAAGTCGTCCTTGAAGTAACTCGCAAAAACGGCGACGACGTCGTTTTCAGGATTCACGATCAGGCCCTGACCGCCCCAACCGCCTTTGTAGATATTGCCGTGTACATCGACCCGGTCCCATTGATACACGTTGTGTTTGATCGGGCTGTCTTCCGGGAGCCCGGAATTGCGCAGCAGCTGTGGCTGCCCGCCATTGAGCAGAAGATCGATATGCGCGTCCGAAATAATCCGCTTGTCGGAAACGATGCTGTAGCTGGGCGTGTAAAGCAGCCCGAAGCGGGCGAGGTCTCTCATCTTCGCCAGGAAGCCGCCGTGTGCCAACGCGATGCCATATCGGTAGGCGATGAATTCTGCGTCGTTTTCCGCGCCGATGTGGGCCCAGAATTCCTTCGTCACCGAATCCTGGAACGGGTAGCCGGTGACTTCCTCGATGAGCCACTGCAGCAGAAACGTGGTGCCGCCGGAATAGACAAACTTTTCCCCTTGCTCCGCCGTTCGTTCAATCTCGACCGTGGTCATGAAGTCGTAGGGATTGTCCGGTGCGTCCTCGGTGCGAAAGCCATCCCCGATTGCCATCGAGTAGCGGTAGTAGCAGGAGTCGCGATCAACGTATTCTTCCGCGCAATCCACGCCGAGAGCCATGTCCAGCACATTGCGTACCGTAGTGCCGGCAAAGACCGATTCGGCGAGCCGCGGCACGTAATGCTCGATCGGCTTCGAGACATCAACTTCACCGCGCTCTTCGAGCAAGCGAATGATTGCACCGGCGAACATTTTTGCTGTTGACCAGTAAATCGGTTTCTCATACTCCTGCATGCGGGGATAGTCCTCAAAGACAATCTTCCCCTTGTGCAGGATCACGACGCCCATCGCCGTGGAGTGATCGCCATGAATGAACCAGCGGAATGGAGTCGGCCCGTCCGGCGTATCAATCTCAACATTACCGATCTCGCTCATCGGCGCGCTGTCGAGTTCGCGAACCGCGCCGTTGCGGTACACCTCGACGGTCGGGAACAACTCGCTCGCGTGGCGGTGCATCCAGGCCATCTCGTCGCCGGTGACCGTCCACCAGATGTCGTCTTTCGGCACCTTGCGGTGGTGTTCCATGACGGACCTCTGTGACTCGTCCGGCAGGTACGTGTTGCCCCTCTCCGGCAAGTAGATATCGGTGATCTGGTCGATAAACATGCCCGGCTCGCCGTCGCTGCGATTCGTCAGCACGACAATCGTCAGCCCCTCTTCCGGGTAGCGTGCAATGCCAGTCCGGAAACCGACCCAACTGCCGCCATGTGCAGTACGGGTATGGCCGTGGTACTGGTCGAGCCTCCAGCCGAAGCCGTAGTCGATAATTTTTCCGGCGTTCAGGGTCGCGCGTGAATGTGCCTGTCGCAACGCACTTGCCGCGAATACCGCGTTGTCGTCGAGCGCTTCGGACCATGCCGCAAAGTCGCGGAGCGTCGCATACACGCCACCGGCACCGAGCATATCGTTGAACGGGTCGTAATCATCGAGCGCAAAGCCATCATCTGCCGGGCTGTATCCATAGACACGATTCGGGATGTCCGGGGTAGCTGAGTTGAAAGTGGTGGCCGTCGGCATGCCGGCAGGCGTGAATACGCGGTCTTTCACGAAGCTCCGAAAATCGGTGCCGGATAGGTTCTCGATGATCGTGACGAGAACTTCGTACGCCGCGTTGTTATAGACGTAACGCTCTCCTGGCGCAAAATCCGGATCCGGGAAAAGGGACATGATTCTGACGAGGTCCGAGTTCTGCGGCATCGGGGCGCTCGTGTCGTGACTCTCGTAGTACCCGGTCTCGTAGTAATCGGGAATGCCCGAGGTGTGGTTCATCAGGTGTCGAATGGTTACGCCGGGCCAGGCGGAGAGCTCCGGGACATGTTTTACAAGAAGGTCGTCGTAATCAAGCTTGCCTTCCTCGGCCAGCACCATGATGGCTGCGGTTGTAAATTGTTTTGAAACTGATGCCAGCCGGAACGAGGATGACGGCGTGATCTTCTCGCCCTCTTCGAGGTTCGCATAGCCAAACCCCTGCTCGAATACAACTTCGCTGTCCTTGATGACGAGCACGGCTGCCCCGGGCTGCTTGCCGGCGTCAAGGTGTGCGAACAGGTCGGCCACCCTGGCGCCCTGGTCGTTGACGGCTGCCGCCGGTGGTTCCTGGCAGGCGGCAACACCAAGGGCGAGTACCGCCAGCAGCAACAGCGTTCTATTTTTCATGGGGCACCAGTGTGAACCCATAGCTGTAGGTCGCTTCGTTGAGCGAGTATTCCTGCAGCGTTCGCTTGCCCCAGGAGTCGTCGCCGCCGACACCCATCTGGCCGAGGTCGATGTCGAACGACACGAGATCGCGCGGCACGACGTCATTGACGTGCATGTTGACGCGCTCACGATTATTGCGTGCGCCCTCGCCATCTTCACTGGTGATGGCGATCTTGACGGGTGGCACGAAGTCGGCGAGGCGGTTGTGGCTTACGCTGAAACTCATTAGCTCATCAGCGGTGACGAGCAAGGTGGTCGCGTCATCGCTGAGCGAGACCCATCGCACATCAGTTTTGTAGCCGTTTTCCTGCGGCCGCATGTAAGGCACGTAGTGATCGGCTACCTTGTTGTTGTAGCGGCCGACGTTTGCCGACTCTTTGCGGTCGCTGTAGTTCTCATGTGGTCCACGGCCGAACCACTCGACGGCATCGAGTGAGCGAACGAGTTCTAAATTCATACCGACGCGCGGCACCACCGGCAGGTCCGGATTCCGCACAAAGTCGTTTTGCACGTGAACGCTGCCGTCAGCCGACACGGTGTACGTTGCGGTCCAGTGGGCGAGCTTGTCACCACCGTCAGATGCGAACGCGTAGCGTGCTTTGATCGTCACGCCATCTGATTCCGTCCCGATGATGTTGAGGGCCTCCAGAGTCCGGTTGCGTCCCGCCTGTTCCCAGGCGGCGGCCCAGTCCGGCATGTAGTTGCCGAAATCATTGTCGGTCGGCGCACGCCAGAAGTTCGGTGTGAGCGGAGCCAGCAACAGCTCCTTGCCAGCGGACTTCAACGAAACCAGTAGCCCGGACTCGTTGTCGAATGTTGCCGTTGTATTGTCGCCCTGAACGATCGTCTGGCCGTCGCCTTCCTTTAGAGTCGTGCGGCCGCGCACCTTCCGGACAGAGTTTACTGTCGGCGCAGACAGCTGGAACTGCTGCTCTGCGTATACATGACCGGCAGGCATGAGGCCTTGTGCCTGTGGCCCGACCAACTGAACGAGAAGGTGATGTTCCTGATCGGGGTCCAGGTGCTGCATCTTATAAGGCAGGGTGGTCGATCGTGATGACTCGGGTGCAATGTCGAGATCCGTTAGCGAGCCGTGCTGTGTCACCATGCCATCGCTGGTAATTTGCCAGCGCAACTCAAAATCGCTGAGGTTCGTGAAGTTGTAGTTGTTGTGTACCGTGACGTTGCCGGTAACGAGACTGTTCGCGGTGAACTCGACATGTTGGTAGACGCGTTTGACTTCCCAGTATGCGGGCTGTACGCGGCGGTCAGGAAACACGAGTCCGTTGAAATTGAAGTTGCCGCTGGAAGGTACATCCGGCGGTCCGTAGTCGCCACCGTAGGTCCAGTACGGTACACCATTTTCGTCATGCTCAATCAG
>CALDZH010000123.1 GCA_937944275.1 uncultured Woeseiaceae bacterium | reverse complement strand
TCGCCACGATTCAAAAGACGGCACGGTTAAATGGTTGTTCGCCACCGATTGTGGCCAGGCAGTCGAAACTGTGTTCATCCCCGAACCGGGAAGAGGCACATTGTGTATTTCTTCCCAGGTTGGCTGCGCGCTTGACTGCGCTTTTTGCGCGACGGGAGCGCAAGGCTTCAATCGCAACCTGACCAAGGCCGAGATTATCGGCCAGGTGTTTGTTGCGAACAATGAATTGCCGCCGCGTGACAGTGGCGACCCGGCGGTTACTAACGTCGTTTTCATGGGCATGGGTGAACCGCTTGCGAACTATCGTAATGTTATTCCCGTCCTCAAGCTGCTCATTTCCGATTGGTCATATGGGCTATCGCGCCGTCGCGTGACGATCAGCACGTCCGGCATCGTGCCGCACGTTGATAAGCTGGGCGATGAGTGCAATGTGTCTCTCGCCGTATCCTTGCACGCGCCTAATGACGACCTGCGTAACGTCATCGTGCCGATCAATAAGCTGCATCCTATCGCGGATTTGCTTGATGCATGCTGGACCTATGCAGCAAAGCACGCCAATCGGTTTATCACCTTTGAGTACGTCATGCTGCGGGGCGTCAACGACTCAATCGCGCACGCCGATGAGCTTGTTGGTCTGCTGAAGAACAAGCCTGCGAAGGTGAATCTGATTCCGTTTAACCCGTTTCCGGGAACGATTTTCAAGCGTTCGTCGGCGGACACGATTCAGCATTTTCAAAACCGATTGCGTCAGAGCGGGCTCGTCGCAACAACACGCAAGACGCGCGGCGCTGATATAGATGCCGCATGCGGGCAGTTGGCTGGTAAAGTGAGCGATCGCGTACGCAATCGGCTTGGCGACAAGAAGATCGGTGACAGAAATATAAAGGTGGTTTCAGCGTGAAAAAGAGCGATTTCATTGGGGTGGTTCTGATGCTGGGACTGGCGTTATCGGGCTGCATTTCCACGACAACCGGTACGCCTGCGCCTGAAGCGGATGAGGCAGATGCGGCAGAGCTCAACTATCAGTTGGGAGCGCGCTATTACCAGAACCAGAAATATGATCTGGCGCGCGATCGTCTGATGCTTGCAACCGAACTGGATCCGAAAATGGCCAGAGCGTATACCACGCTGGGCATGACCTACGAGGCGATTGGCAATCTGCGCCTCGCAACCGAGTCCTACGAACGTGCTGTCAAAGTGGCGCCGAGAGACTTCGATGTGCAGAACGCCTACGCTGTTTTTCTTTGTCGCCAGCGTGACTATGAGGGTGCGAAGATGCACTTCGCCAAAGCCGCCGAGCATCCGGAAAACGATAATGCCGAGCAGACGCTGACTAACGCCGGCCTGTGCATGGCACAAAAGCCGGATAATGCTGAAGCGGAACGATTCTATCGCGCAGCGCTCGAGCGCCGGGCCACTTACGGCGAAGCGCTCCTGCAACTTTGCCTGCTCAAGTATCAGCAACAGGACTACATGAGCGCGCGCGCTTTCCTGCAGCGTTTCATGAGTGCAAACAAAACATCTGCCGGCGTCTTGTACCTGGCGGCCGAGATCGAGGGCAAGCTGGGCAATGACAAAGGCCGCGCGGAGTACGTTAACCAGTTGTTACGCGATTACCCTGATTCACCCGAAGCCCGCAAGGCTATCGGTAACGGATAAACATGAGCGACGACGTCGACAACGAGCAGACTGAAGAGACAGAGGGCGATAGCCAGAGTCCGGTTGCCGGCGAACGTCTGGCGGAAGCGCGACGCAAGCAACAGATCTCAGTCGTCGAGATTGCAAAAGAGTTGCACCTCGATGAGCCCAAAGTACGCGCACTCGAACGGAATGAATTTGACACGCTCGGCGCGCCGGTTTTTGCCAAGGGGCATTTGAAAAAATACGCACAGCTGGTCGGCGTGGATCCCGATGATGCGCTGACCGACTATTATCAGCTGACTCGGTCGGCGGATACTACGCCAGTAATTTCAATTCGCACCAGGCCGCGGCGGGAACTGACGCCTGGCCCCTGGATTGCGGTTATCGTCGTGATTATTGTTGCTGTTACGGCCTATTGGTGGTTAACCGTCCGGCCATTAACGCCGGAGCTGGAACCGGAAGCGCAACAGGAATCCGTGCTCCCCCAGGATGAGGACTCCGCACCCGAGGTTGTCGCGCTACCGGAGACAGAAGAGCCAGCGCCCGACGAGCCGGCAACGCCTGCACCCGAGCCCGAGCCGGTCGTCGAGGATACGCCGGAGCCAGTCGTAGAGCAGGCACCACAGTCTGTGGAAGATGGACAGCTCCTTCTGCTGGTAACCTACACGGGCGACTGCTGGACCGAGATTACTGATGCAAGCGGTCGTCGCTTGTTGTTTGCGCTCGGGAAGGACGGCCGCACGGTCGAACTGAGTGGCGTCGAGCCATTCAATGCGCTATTTGGCAACGTCGACAACGTGCGTCTACAAGTCAATGGCGAAGAATACGCCTTGCCGCCGACAGACCGTCCGGATCGCCCGATGCGCCTTACGATTTCCGGTTCCTGAGCCGGCACGCAATCACGGAATGACAGTGAAACCCAGAGCTATACGTGGAATGAATGACATCCTGCCCGGGGTGGCAAATACCTGGCGATACCTCGAGTCCGTGGTGCAGGACATTGTGCAGTCATACGGGTACGAGGAGATTCGCCTGCCAATACTCGAGGACACGGACCTCTTCAAACGCTCGATCGGTGAGGTGACCGATATCGTCGAGAAGGAGATGTATACGTTCGAGGACCGCAATGGCGAAAGCCTGACATTACGGCCTGAAGCGACGGCGAGCGTCGCCCGGGCCGGCATGACTAATGGTCTGTTGCATAACCAGAAGCAGAAACTCTGGACCTCGGGCCCGATGTTTCGTTACGAGAAGCCGCAGAAGGGCCGTTACCGGCAGTTTCACCAGTTCAACGTAGAGGCGCTCGGCTATGACGGCCCGGATATCGACGCCGAACTCATTATTATGAGCGCGCGCATGTGGCAGCGCCTCGGAATCGGCAAGATTCGCCTCGAGATCAACTCCCTTGGTGTACCGGAGTCGCGTGCGCGCTACCGTGAGGCGCTGGTCGGGTACTTTTCGGGCGTGAAAAACAGGCTGGATGAGGATAGTATTCGGCGCCTCGAGCAAAACCCGCTCAGAATCCTAGACAGCAAGAATCCGGATATGCAGGAGATTATCCAGGCAGCACCGGTCATGCTGGACTACCTCGATGACGAGTCGGTCGAGCATTTTGCAGGGCTGAAAGCGTTGCTGGATGCGGCAGGAGTGCCGTTCGAGGTGAATCCGCGGCTGGTTCGCGGACTCGACTATTACTCACGAACCGTGTTCGAGTGGATCACGGATGCGTTGGGCTCCCAGGGCGCTGTGTGCTCGGGTGGTCGCTACGATGGTCTCGTCGAGAAACTGGGTGGCCGTGCAACGCCGGCTGTTGGCTGGGCCATGGGTATCGAGCGTTTCGTTGCGTTGTACGAGGCGTGTGGTGGTGAATCACCGCTGACAGTGCCTGACGTGTATATTGCGGCGCTGGGCGAAGGAACTCAGGCGCGAGCATTTGCACTGGCCGAGGAACTTCGAGACCAGGTCGCGGGTATTCGTGTCGAGATGAATCTCGGCGGCGGCAGCTTCAAGTCGCAGATGAAACGCGCGGACAAGAGTTCGGCAGCATACGCGCTGATCCTGGGTGAGCAGGAGCTTAGCCAGGACCGCATCGGTCTCAAGCCGCTGCGTAGTGGTGATGAACAAGAGAGCATTGCGCTGGACGATCTGGCCGCAGTGTTGCAGGGAAAATTGAGCGGCGCATAGCCGCGGGTTAATAAAGGCAGTTTTGTGGACGACTTACTTTCGGAAAAAGAACAGATTGAACAGATTCGCTCATGGTGGTCAGAGTATGGCGGCTACGTAATTGGCGGTCTTGGTCTCGGTATCGCGGTACTCGCCGGCTACAATTATTATCAGAATAGCAAGCTCGAGGCGCAGCTCGAAGGTTCGGCAATGTACGAATCGCTTACGCAGCATGTTGTTTCCGGCAGCCTCGAAGAGGCGGAGATTGTTGCCAGCGAGCTCGGCATGAAATATGCCGATACGAGTTATGCGGCTCAGGCGAAACTTGCGATGGCACGCCTGTATATGGACAAGAATCGCGATCAGGATGCGATGGACATACTCAATGAGCTGCTTGCCAATCCGGCTGACGAGGCAACCAAGCATGTCGCCCGCGCCAGGCTTGCCCGTTTGCTGGCCTACCAGGGTAAACAGCAGGAGGTCATCGACCTGCTCGAAGACCAGGATAGTGAGGCATTTGCCGCGATTTACAACGAGCTGCTTGGTGACGCCTATTACGCCCTCGGGCGTATCGAGGATGCACAGGCAGCGTATCAGCGCGTAATGCTCGACCCATTGGCGACCGCAACTGTCGACCAACAGCTCGTGCAATGGAAAGCACTGGACCTTCCTGAGCCAGCTGCTGAAGAGCCCACCGTGGCGGAACCTGAAGCGCAGGAAATCGTAGACGAACCAGCAACCGAGGAGCCGGCAGCCGAGGAACCCGCGGTTGACGAGACAGTCGAACCTTCCGAGGCAGAGGAATAACGCGTGAAGAAAGCGGTGCGCATTATCGGACTGATTGCTGCGGGCTCGCTGCTCGCGAGTTGCGGGCTGTTCGGCGACGAGGACGAAGAGCTTGAACCGATGGAGCTGGTCGATATCGACCAGGTAGTCAAGGTCAAGAAAATCTGGAGTTCGAAAGTTGGTGGCAAGTCCGAGTTTCTGCGAGTTGCACTGAGGCCAGCCACTGATGGCAGCCGCATCTACGCGGCAAGCCGGGATGGCAACGTGACCGCATACGACCCTGAAAGCGGCAAACAGGTCTGGCGTAACGAGCTTGATATCGAATTGACGGCTGGGCCAGGTGTAGGCGAGGGCTATCTCGTTGTTACCGCAAAAGACGGATTTGCGATTCTGCTTGACGCCTCTACAGGCGAGGAAAGATGGCGTGCAGACATCGCCGGCGAGTCGCTCGCGCAACCGCTTATTAAGGGCGAGTCGGTTGTTGTCCAGACCATCGATAACCGCCTGCAGGCGTTGTCTGTATTTGACGGCCGCAGTCGCTGGTCGGTCGTGCAAACTCCTCCGGCGCTGACGATGCGAGGCTCGTCGAGCCCGGTAAGCGTAGGCAACACGGTCATAGCAGGCTTCGACTCGGGGCGCCTGGTCGCCGCGGATATCGACACCGGCACGATCATCTGGGAGTCGTTGCTGGCCCCGCCGCAGGGTCGTTCAGACCTGGATCGCCTGTCAGATATTGATGGTTCGATGGCTATTGTCAGCCAGGATCTGTACGCGTCCGGCTACCAGGGGCGCCTTGCCGCTATCGCCTCGGAGTCAGGGCAGATATTGTGGAACCGCGATATTTCCTCGTATGAGGGTGTTGCCGCTGATTGGACCGGTCTCTATACGGTCAGTGACAACGGGGAAATTGTGGCGATGGGGCGCCAGAACGGCAACGAATCCTGGCGCAACGCATCGCTTCTGCGTCGTGAACCTACATTGCCTGTTCCGTTTGGCACGACCGTAGTTGTCGGTGACCTCGAGGGGTATCTGCATTTCTTCAATACGATCGACGGCGAAGCCGTCGCGCGGGTCCGCCTTGGCAGTGCGGCAATAACGGCCGATCCGTTCGTAATGGCCAATCGCCTCTACGTTCAGAGTGATAGCGGCCAGATCGCTGCCTACGTTCTGGTTGATGATCGTCCGCAACGCAGCGCGACTGACAGCGCGGAAGACGAATCTTAAGTCGCGGCGGTGATGGTGCTATCTGATGCTTCCTGTCATCGCGCTAATCGGTCGGCCCAACGTAGGCAAGTCCACACTTTTTAATCGGCTTACGCGCTCGCGTGACGCACTCGTTGCCGATTACCCGGGACTGACGCGCGATCGCAATTACGGTTTCGGGAAACTCGGGCCTATTCCCTATCTTGTAATCGATACTGGCGGCGTAGCCGGTGGGGAAGAAGGTATCGAGGAGGCGATGGTCGATCAGACCGTCAAGGCGGTGCAGGAAGCAGACGTCGCGATCATCATGGTCGACGGGCGAAGCGGAATCACCGCGGCAGATGAGCATGTAGCCGAGCTCGCGCGCAAGCATGCGAAAAAGACCTGGCTCGCTGTAAACAAGGCAGAAGGCCTGGAAGAAACGACAGCCAACGCAGATTTCTACGGGCTTGGTCTGGGTGATCCCGTCGCCATTTCTGCTTCGCATGGCGATCGAATCAGTGCGCTGATGGACGCGGTTCTGGCCGAATTCGAAGCAGAAGAATTAGCCCCGGAAGCCGACGACGAACATGATCTGCGCATCGCCATTGTCGGGCGTCCCAATGTTGGCAAGTCGACACTAGCGAATCGCCTGCTGGGTGAAGAACGTCTCGTGGTGTTTGATTTGCCGGGCACGACGCGCGACACGGTCGAAGTACCCTTCGAGCGCAATGACCGCAAGTACACGCTGATCGATACGGCGGGAATCCGTCGCAAGGCGCGCGTCAGTGAGGCGATCGAGAAATTCAGTATCGTCAAAGCGCTGCAGGCCATAGAAAAAGCTCATGTCGTTATTTCGGTACTCGATGCGCAGGAAGGCGTTACAGAGCAGGACGTCAGCCTGCTTGGCCTGGTTGTCGAGAGGGGCAGGGCGCTCGTCGTAGTAACAAACAAATGGGACGGCCTTTCGGCCGAAAAGCGCAAAAAGGTTCGTGATGACCTGGAGCGCCGCTTACCTTTTCTGGATTTTGCCGAACGTATCACCGTTTCGGCTTTGCACGGCACGGCCGTCGGCGATCTTCTGCCGGCAGTAGAACGCGCGTACAGTGCCGCGACGCGTGACCTGTCGACGACCGAGTTGACGCGCGAACTTGAAGCGGCGGTCATGGAGCATCCGACCCCATTGGTTCGCGGACGCCGTATTCGCCTGCGTTACGCGCATCAGGGCGGTCGCAATCCACCCGTAATCGTTATTCACGGCAACCAGACGGTGAAACTGCCTGAGTCATACCGTCGTTACCTGATCAACCGCTTTCGCAAGGCCTTCAAGCTCAAGGGCACGCCGGTGCGGCTGGTGTTCAAGACGGGCAAGAATCCCTACGAGGGCAAACGCAACAAGCTGACACCGCGGCAGGAACGCAAGCGGGCCCGCCTGATGAAACGAGTGAAGAAATAGCGGCAGCCGCTATACTTGGGTGAAACCAGGGGATGCTATGAGTTCGGCAAGACGCACTTTTACCTACGACGGGCAGTTTCGCATGCATCGTGCCGGGTATCTTGAGTCGCCGACGCTTGCTTACGAGACCTGGGGCGAATTGAATGAGGCCCGTGACAACGCGATATTGATTTTCACTGGTCTTTCGCCGTCCGCGCACGCTTCTTCCTGCGCCGTCGACCCGACGCCAGGTTGGTGGGAAGAGATGATAGGCACGGGCCTGCCTCTCGATACTGATCGGTTCTTCGTCATCTGCGTAAACTCGCTGGGCAGTTGTTTCGGTTCGACCGGGCCTGCTTCGGTAAACCCGGAAACAGGCAAGCGCTACCGGCTGACATTTCCTGTTCTAACACTCGAAGACGTTGCGGACTCCGCCTGGTTTGTCGTGCAAAAACTCGGTATCGACGTTTTGCATACAGTTGTTGGCTGCTCGATGGGGGGTATGAGCGGGCTCGCTTTCTGCCTGCGTCACCAGGAGAACGTGCGCTCGTTCATCTCGATCTCATCGGGGACGAGGGCTTTACCGTTCTCGATTGCCGTGCGCTCATTGCAACGCGAGATGATTCGCTCGGACCCGAAATGGAAAAACGGCCAGTATGAGGTTGGTGACCCGCCCATTACCGGTCAGCGTCTGGCGCGCAAGCTCGGCATGATTACGTATCGTTCGGCCGAGGAGTGGGTGCTACGGTTTGGTCGAGAACGGTCGACCGACCATGCGCGCATTGAAGATCAGTTTGTTGCGGAATTTACGGTCGAGTCTTATCTCGAAAATGTTGCCAAAAAATTCACGGGTGCGTTCGACCCCAATTGCTACCTGTACCTGTCGCACGCTTCAGACCTCTTCGATCTCGCGGAGTATGGTGGCTCACTCAAGTCGGGCTTCAAGCGACTGCAGCTCGAACGAGCGCTCGTCATTGGTGTGCGCACCGACATCCTGTTCCCGCTCGAGCAGCAACGCGAATTGGCGGAGGGCATCTCTGCTGTATGCAAAGACACACAGCTGGCCGCGCTCGACTGCATTCGCGGGCACGACTC
>CALDZH010000122.1 GCA_937944275.1 uncultured Woeseiaceae bacterium | reverse complement strand
ACGACGAGGTCTTCCGCCGGCACCAGGCGATCTGCATAGTCTTCAGGCAGCACCTCGAGCAAGCGTTGATGCAGCGCGTGGGTGAGCCCATCGGCTACCGGCCAGTCGCGAGACACGTTGATGCCGATGCGTGCCGGGTTGCGGGAGACGATGAGCTCGCCCAGCGCTTGCCATTGCGAATCGAGATCGCCGCCCTCCCAGGCTGACTCATACGGACCGCCGAGCGGATAGCGGTTGACGGTCAAGCGATCGACACCATCGTCGGCACGATGAAACACAAGCATCGTTGTGCGGCGCGCTGCGAACGTCGGCTGCGGCACCAGAGAGAAGTAGATGGGATCCTCTGCATACTCGCGATTAAGTACGAGCCACATATCGAGATTGGTCTCCTCCATAAGGGCTGGCAGTAGCGTGTCGATACGCTCTTCGAGGTGTCGATTCTCTACAGGAGGGCGGTCTCTGTATTCCAGCACGGCGCGAGGGCCAGCAACTTCCCGCCCCTGATCCTGAGCTAGCGTTGCCTGGATGGGTAGCAGCAGGCAAGCGAGAACGGCGAACTTACGCATGGGGACACTCCTGAATCTGTGTTGACACCCGGCATATTGAAGGAATATGCCGCGCTAGCCAAGACGCGGATTAGGCTATCAAGCCTCAGTCGACAACCGTAAGTCGTCATGATACCTGGCTAAACAAAGAGCAGCTTCCAGGCATACGCAGTCCCTCGCTACATTAGCGAGGATTGTCGAAGTCAGGCGGGCACGCCGAGCTTCCTCGCTGAGATATATGCGAAGAAACAACCTTTCTCAGACCGGCTTACGCGCAACAAAGCAAGCCCAAGTTATATCACCGTTTGACAAAGCACTTTGCCAGTAAGAGATGCTTCTCGAAATCGATGCTACAGCTTCGGGGTCAAGGCCGCTGTCTGGCTTCGCAAGGTGATCCGCCAACTTATCGTAATGGGTCTTGATGTCGCTCAGTCGTTCTTCAACGTGCAGGATTTCAAGGCCAGCTTCCTCGGCCATTTTCAGATAACTACTAATCGTCGCGTCTGCGCTCGCTCCCAATCGGGCAAAGGCCGCCTCCACCTTTGAGATATCCGCTTCTTGGCCCGTGAGGATATCGGAAAAAGCAAACACTCCATCCGGACGCAGAATCCTGTGAACTTCGGCAAACACCCTTGGACGATTGGGAGAATGGATAATCGCCTCTTGGCAGATAACAGCATCCCACGCACCAGGCGCACTATCGATGCTATGGAAGTCTCCGACCTTAACCTCGATACGATCAGTGAGTCCTGCTCTTGCGTTACCTTTGCCAGCATGATCGACGCACTTCTCTGAGATGTCGATACCCTTTACCCGGCAGCCCAACCGTGCAAGCGTTCGCAGCGTCCCCCCGAATCCGCAAGCTATATCGAGCACCTTAAGACCAGCAACGATTCCAGCGCGTTCGAGTAGATGCCGGGTCATGGCTGCAGACGCATCCGCAACCGTCTCCTTGCCGGTAGAGTAAAGACCAATGTGTATATCTTCGCCGCCCCAGCATTGCTGGTAAAACGTCGACACGTTCGCATCGTCGTAATATTCACCCGCTTTCTCGGAATCGAAAATCGTGTTTGGCATAGTTCTTACCGCTCGACTTGTCGCTACTAAAAAAAAGCCTCGACGATCATTCTACTCGACTCTCGAAAATGATTGAGAAATTACTTCCCACTGCCTACCGTGCTTGACCGCAATCCACGTGAATTTGGTTCTCCCATCTTCTGATACGTCGATAAGATGTACTCATGCAGTATTTTTTGAAAGACGGCGAATTTCACAGGCAGCGTACTGGTACGGCCCCAGAATTTCGCACCGCCTGGTTAAGAATTCCTCGGACAACGCCTGCCCGGTCAAACCTGAGTTATCACGACTAGCCATCGCCGGGTCGGGACTTGCTCTTTTCTATGACATCGACGTAAGACTTTAAGCCCGACTCGCCGTGCCTGTATCGATGCGCCACCAGGTAAAGGGCAACAGGTACGACGATCATGGACAAGCCGCCCCCGACCGCTACGGCCCAATAGAGCGTCGGTTCATGCTCGGTCAGCAACAGGTTCTCGGCCGTTTTGACGAATGCGCCATAACACGCGCCCATGCCACCAAAAAAAAACGGTGCGTAGTCGGTAACCGCTTCCTCGGCCGTTGCACCGTCCGCGACCTTCTTCGTATAGATTGATATGAAGCCTGACTTGATCGCATACGTCTCGTACCACCAGTTCCAGAAACCGAAAACGGATGCGCCCAGAAAAGCAGACGTCGCAACGCTGCCTATGCCGACATGATCGACGGGCACCATGCGCAGGCAGATATAGAAAAACAGGGCTGCCGCTGTCGAAAATACAAAACCGTGGTGAGGCCGCATGCCGGCTATCGTAGGCGATGTGTTAAACCGCCATAGTCTGTACTTGAACATGCCGATCCCAACGAACAGGTAATACGACACAACCGGTACGAACATAACGAGCAACGCAAGCTCATGATTGCGCCCGAAGCGGCGCCACCAGAGCCAGTAGGCAATCGGAAAGAACGCCAGTGGTGCTATGAACTGGTAGACGTTGTAGAAATACTGCAACGCCTTTGTATGCGAGTTTTCAACGCGCGCCATGATCAACCATCGTGATGCTGTCCTCGTGCTTGCCAAAATACATGCCGTGCTTCGTCATGGCCTCACTGGCAAATAACTTGTTGTAGACGAAATACGTGCCCAGCCTGTACGGAGAACTCATGTGCGTTTGAAAATCCCAAACACGCGTCAATATAGACGGCACTGAATTCCAGCGCACGCGGCACTTAAAGACCGCTTCGGTCAACTCTTCAGGCGTCATGTTCTTCGGTATGAACGCCGCATGATTGAAGCGATACTCTGGGTGCAGCCACCACTTGCCGCCCCACAGTAACCGCCCTTCAGACTCAAGTTGTGCGTACAGGGGCGTACTCGGATACGGCATGAGAATATTGAATGCCGCGAAGCAGAACTTGTGCTCCTCAGCGAATTGCAGCGTCTCCGCAACTGACTCGACTGTGTCGGTGTCATGCCCGAGCGTAAATGCGGCCCACGTCTGTAAATGGTGTTCACGCAGTACTTCCACCTGCCGCGCGTACCGATCCCACCCGTCGAACTTCTTGCTCAGGTTGCAGGCCTTGCGCATACCACGAACACTACTCGGCAGCACGGACTCGAAGCCGATGACAAACCCCTGGCAGCCGCTGGCCTCGATGAGTTCCATCAGTTCGGGGTCCTCCGTCATGTCGATGGAGCCCTGTGAAACCCAGCGGACCTTCAGCGGGATCAGCGCACGAAGCAGCTCTTTTGCCGACTCGTGGCTCGACACCAGGTTGTCGTCCACAAAGAAAACAAACTTCCTGTCCTGGTCCTCGATCTCGGCAACAACGTCCTGAATTGGCCGCACGCATTGTTTGCGATTGAAATACGTCGAGATGACGCAGAAATCGCAGGCAAAGCGGCATCCGCGACCGTACTGGATGAGGCTGATTGGCAGGTACCCCTTGCCTGCAAACAGATCCCGCCTGGTCAGAACGCCGCGAGGCTGCGGATAATCTGTTGACCCTGCGTACCTGCGTTTCAGGTTACCGTTGCGCGCATCGTTGACGACTTGCGGCCAGACAATTTCTGCATCCCCTGTAACGATGGTATCGGCGTGCTGCAGGCATTCGTCCGGTACGAGAGTTGGCTGAAACCCGCCCATGACAACGGGTACGCCACGTTTACGGTATTCGGCTGCAATCTCATACGCGCGGCGAGCGTTGTAAATCTCCACCGAAATCGCCGCCAGGTCGGTAGGCTCGTCGAACGGGATGTGTTCCATGCGATCGTCGTAGAGCACACATTCGACGTCACGCGGCGTATAGGCAGCGAGAACACCAAGCGTCAACGGTTCCATTCGGCCTTCGTCGATATACGGGCCGTTTTCCAACCTGCCGATGTTCGGACGGAGAAACGTCACCTTCATGGGCGCAATTCCGGCTGTGTTGGCTGGTAATCGGTCGAGCCCAGCCTGCGTCCTTGCTTGCGATGTATCTCACGGCGTGACAGTAGATTTGCCACGAGGTAAATGCCGGCCCGGTAAGGCGTGCGCAGGTTTGCCCGTACATCAAGCATGCGACGCATGATCGAATGTGCGGTATTGAATTTCTTTCTCGAAGAGAAGCATCCGCTTGTCAGCTCCCTCGCCGACATCCCACGTGGCTCGAAGGTCGCATCGCCGTACCCGAAGTCCGGGTCCAGCCACCAGCGTTCATGCAGAAGCCGTCCTTCCTTTTTCATCTGCTCGAACAGCGGTGCGCCAGGCGTAGGCGTCAGTGGATTGAAATTCGCCAGCAGAAACTTGTTACGGAGCGCGAATTCCACCGATTTGTCGAAGGAACTGACCGTGTCATTATCGCAGCCAAACACAAACGTGCCATACAACATGATGCCTGCATCCCTGAAAACCCTGATCGCATCATCGTAGGATTGCCACTTGGTATTCCAGTGTTTCTTGAGCTCTCTAAGGCTGTCGATGTCGAGCGATTCAAATCCAATCAACGCGCTGATGCACCCGCTACGACGCATCAGGCGTACAAGATCGGCGTCTCTCGCAATATCGATCGATACCTGGCACGACCAGCTGATGTTCAGCGGCACCAACGCCTCAAAAAGAGCCCGGGTCGTCTCGACATCCACAAACAGATTGTCGTCGACGAGAAAAATGTGCCGGCGCCCTGATCGCCGAATATCCTCGACGACGTCTTCCACGGGTCGTTGCCTGAGGCTGTTCTTGTAAAACGCCCGAATCGAGCAAAATGAGCAATTGAACCTGCAGCCGCGACTGAACTGCACCAACCCCATAGGTCCATAGTTCTTGCCTGCAAATATGCTGCGATCCGGCATGCAGTTATCCAGGGAAGGAAACTCGGCGCTTTCGTACACGGGCCGCAACGAATCCGCGCGAGCGTCCTCAACCACTCGCTCCCAGACACCTTCCGCATCCCCTTTGACGACGGCATCAGCATGTTCCGATGCTTCGTCGGGCAGAAAAGTCGGGTGGTACCCGCCCATCACGACAGGCATTCCGCGCCGCCGATAATGGTCGGCTATCTGGTAAGCGCGCCTGGCCGTGTAGGTCTCGACGGTCATCGCGACGAGATCGGAATCAAGGTCGAGCGGAATCTCCTCAAGCCGTTCGTCATATAAGGATACCTCGATATCCGCCGGCGTAAGCGATTTGAGGATCGCGAAACACAGTGGCTCCATCGCATCCGAAGAGCGATCGTCATACATGTTCGGGCGGATGAATGTTATTTTCATTCTGGTCGCCAAATAGCCCGTGGTAAGCTGGAGGTCCTGCGATCAGCCATACCGTTTCGACAGCCTGATCATAGCAGGTATCAATCCGGGCCAGTCCGCGGAGTAACGCAATGCTTAGAATTGCTCTCCTGTCGCCAAAGGGACCATTGTATCGTCACCGCGGCGGCATCTTTCGCAAGTCACTGCGCTACGCGCCATTGACGCTCCCGACGCTTGCGGCCCTGATTCCGGACGAAATCGAACACGACCTCTCATTGTTCGACGAAGGCATCGAGGATATTCCCGAGGATCTCGATGTCGACCTCATCGGCATCACTGTCATTACAGGCACTGCCAAGCGCTCTTACGAACTTGCGCGACATTTTCGCGATCGCGGCATTGCGGTCGTCATGGGCGGTCCCCACATAACGCTTGTACCCGACGATGCGGCCGCACATGCGGACACTCTTGTAGTGGGTTACGCGGAAGACACGTGGCCGGAACTGTTGCGTGATTTTGTGGCCGGCCAAATGCGGGAGCGCTACACACAGGCGCCGGATCTCAGCCTTGCCAATCGCCCGCGCGCGCGCCGGGACCTGATCCCGGGCGGCAAGCATGTAAAGACAGGCGTCTTCGAAGCAACGCGCGGCTGCAACCATCGCTGCGATTTCTGCGTGGTGCCGTTTGCCTGGGGCCGCAAGCCTTACCAAAAACCGGTTGCAGAGGTCATTGACGAAATTCGCTCCACAGGCGCCAGGCGCGCGATTTTCATCGACCTCAACCTGATCGCAGACAAAGAGTACGCCGCGGAGCTATTTACCGCGTTGATGCCGCTGCGCATCCAGTGGGGAGGCCTTGCCACCAGCCTGCTTGCACGCGATGAAGAGCTACTCGACCTGTGCGCGCGCAGTGGCTGCATGGCATTGCTTGTCGGCTTCGAGTCCATCTCGCCTGCAGCGCTCAAGGACGTCAGCAAAGGTTTTAACTCGCCCGAACTCTACGCAGAATGGATTCGCCGCTTCCACGATCACGGCATAGCGCTGAACGGCACTTTCGTATTCGGGCTCGATAGTGATACGACCGATGTCTTCGCGGAAACCGCGCAGTTCGTCATCGATACGCGTATCGACCTGCCCCGTTTCGCGATATTGACGCCATTCCCGGGTACCGGCCTGCACGAGCGCCTCGAAAAGGAGAACCGGATCCTGACGAAAAACTGGGAGCTCTATGATGGCCAGCATGTCGTCTTTCAGCCCACCAACATGAGCGTTGCGGAACTGGAGCAAGGCAACATGAAGGCCTGGCGCCAGGTTTACAGCTACTCGTCTATTGCCAGGCGCATGCGTTCAACACCGATTTCCAAAGCCCTGTATCTCGGGGCAAATCTCGGCTATCGCTTCTACGGCAGGCGTCTCGACAAGTTTTACACCTGCGACTGGCAGATGGTGCAGTCCGAATCTACACCGCTTCGGCGGCAGGAAATATTGTGAGCGGGCCGCAAAGAGCTATGCGTCTGACGCTCATTCACCCTTGTGTTGGGCGCTGGGCAGGTGACCAGAAATACATACGCAGTTGGCAAATGGAGCCCCTGGCACCCGCTGCAATTGCCGGGCTAACGCCCGCCGACGTAGACGTTCGTTTTTACGACGACAGGCTGGAAGTCATCCCGTTTGAGGAAGCCACCGACCTGGTCGCGATCAGTATCGAAACGTACACGGCAAGGCGCGCTTATCAGATCGCGACGGAATACCGGCAACGAGGCGTCAAGGTCGTGCTGGGTGGATTCCACGCCACGCTGTGTCCCGAGGAAGCCTCGCTGTACGCCGATGCCGTCATCATTGGCGAAGCTGAAGGGCAATGGGGAAATGTCATCGACGATGTCCGGCACGATACTCTGCAAACCTTTTATCGGGAGGAAGACAGACCGAACCTGAACCTGACGCGCGTTGATCGCAGCATTTTCAAAGGCAAACGCTACGTCCCCGTGACACTGATTGAGGCAGGACGCGGCTGTCATTTTCGTTGTGAGTTCTGCGCCGTACAAAGTTACTTTGGTGCAACGCAAACACGACGGCCGATCGATCACATTCTTAAAGAAGTTGAGGCGGCGAGAAAACGCAACAGTTTCTACTTTTTTGTTGATGACAACATCACCTCGAATTTCGAAGAAGCAAAGGACCTGTACCGCGAGCTCGCGCGCCTCAAGATTCGCTGGGTTTCACAAGCCAGCATCAATGCGGCGCATGATGAGGAGTTTCTTGACCTGATCTCTCGCAGTGGCTGCCAGGGACTCCTGATCGGCTTCGAAAGCCTGGAACGCGAAACGCTGCGCATGATGAACAAGAAATTCAACACCATGGGTGGCGGCTATGACGTGGCCCTCGAAAAACTGCGTCGCTACAAAATTCGTCTCTATCCAACCTTTGTTTTTGGATACAACCGTGACACCGCGGACACATTCAAGGAGACGGTGAGATTTGCCAATGAGCACCGCTTTTACATGGCTGCCTTCAATCACCTGACGCCATTCCCAGGCACACCGCTGTACCAGCGGCTCAAGGAGGAAGGACGCCTGTTGTATGACTCCTGGTGGCTGGATCCGACCTACACGTACAACAAGATTCCTTTCAAACCACAACTGCTCGAACCGGAAGAACTGCAGGAGCTTTGCATCAAGGCGCGGGCCGAGTTTTACTCGGTCCCGAATATCCTGAGGCGCTTCGCCGACCCGGTTAACCGTTCCAACGCGTTTATGACGCGACAGTTCCCGCTTATCAACTTCATGATGCGACGTGAGGTTCAACAACGAAACGACCTGCCGCTCGGCGACGAGGGCTGGTCCGGTCGCCTTGAGCCTGCGCACGGATTCAGCTAATCAGATCAAGAGCATGTCAACGGAATTGACATTTGAGGCTGCGACCGAGGCCACTGAACCACAGTTGCGCAGGTTGCTAAGAGACAACCCGCTCACCGGCGATATTCATGTCTCCCTCGAGCGAGAGCCCAACGCATTCCATGCGGCCGGCATCTCCGGTGACCAATTCCAGATGATGCTGGCTTTTGGCGGCGAACCGAGAGAGCTGATCGCGTCAGGCGGCCGGTTCGAACTTGAAACTTACATCAATGGCACGGCGCAACGCATTGGCTACTTCGGCGAACTTCGGGCGCAGGGCGGCCTGAAGGCGCGTCGCAAGCTTCTGCTGGGGTCGTACCGAAAGATGCGACAGTTTCACGAGGCCGGCGACGTCTCGTTTTACCTGACGACGATCATTGAAGATAACCACCGTGCCCGGCGCCTGCTTGAAGCTGGTCTGGGTGACATGCCCGCATACCGGCCATTGGAGACGATGGTCACGTTCACGATTCCAGCGAGGCTCGGCGCGCGCCGCCGTCGCCAGGCGTCGTGCGATGTTGCCCGTGCGAGTAAGCAGCAGATGACGAACATCGCCGCGAAGCTCGCGGAAAGCGGCGCCCGCTACCAGTTTCATCCCGCCTGGACCGAGGAAGTACTGGGCTCGGCGACACGCTGCCGCGGTCTTGCGCCAGAGGACTTTCTGCTCTGCCGGCACGGCGATGATGTGCGCAGCTGCCTCGCTTTGTGGGATCAAAGAGCATTCAAACAAACGGTCATTCGTGGTTACTCGACCAGGTTGAGCAGAGTCCGGCCGCTGCTCAATATCGTCGCTCCTTTCATCGGCCGGCCGCGCCTGCCGTTTCCGGGAGCGAAGCTCGAAAGTGCGTTTCTGTCACACGTCGCGGTAAACGAGGACGATGAGGAATCACTGATCGCTCTTGTCGCAGCCGGATGCGAACAAGCCATGAGGAAGGACCTTGACTACGTCATGATTTCCTTCGCAGCAAGAAACCCGCTGGCTAATGTCATTCGCAAGCGGTTTACCAGTCATGAATACGTTAGCGTAATCTATGTGGTCTTTTGGGAAGATGGTGCAGAAGCAGTAAGCATGCTGGATGACCGTATCCCGCATCCGGAGGTCGCTATCCTGTGAAAGGAAAGGTCGTAAGACGCGAAGAAACAGGCTCAAAGATGCGAGTCTCGATGTACGATCTGTTTTGCCAGCAGTTTGATGGCGTTTCATTCGATGTCTTTAATCGGGATCTGGAACGAAAAAACTGGGTACTTCTGCTGCAGAATGAAAATGGCGTGTTGTGCGGGTTTTCAAGCATGGACATCTACGATGTCGAGGTCGACGGCCAGACCATTGCTGTCGTCTACTCCGGAGACACCGTGGTCGACAGCGAAACCTGGAGCGACTCAGCGCTGAGCTACTACTGGATGGGCGCTATCGACTATCTTCGCCGCCTGTATCGAAGGGAACGTCTGTACTGGTTCCTTCTGGTCTCCGGCTACCGGACCTATCGATTCCTGCCCGTCTATAGTGCATCGTTCTACCCGCGCTATGACAAGCACACTCCAGGCAATATCCAATTGATAATGGACACCGTGGCAAGCGCGCGATTCGGAAACAACTACAACCCGGAAACCGGCGTCGTGCGCCTCGACGCTCCGGCTATTCTTAAAAGCGGCTATCGTGGCATCCCTGAGAATCGGCTGTCGGACCCTCATATCAAGTACTTTGCCGAACGTAATCCGGGGCACGAGCGCGGCGACGAGCTCGTATGCTTCTCCATTCTTGCCGAAGACGAGTTAACTCGCCTGGGACGACGCATGTGGACGAAGGGACGCAAGCTGTTCCCTGATACAGACGATTGAAGCTCGGGCCCGCCATCGCCAACAATCTCTGGCTTGCGGCAAGCCTGCCGGAGTGGATGCGCTTCAGGCATGCCGCAACGAAGATCGAGGAAACACAGCGACAGCTGTTATCACGCTATGTCCGCGACAATGCCGCCACCGATTTCGGAAAGGACCATCGTTTTTCGGAGATACGCAGCTGGGAAGATTTTGCGGAAATGGTCCCCGTGCGCCCCTATGAGGATTTCGAGCCGTGGATCAGCCAGATCGCTTCCGGCGCACACAATGTTCTGACTGCAGAACCCGTCAAGCTTCTTGAACCTTCGAGCGGTTCCTCGGGGGCGGAAAAGTGGATTCCCTACACGCGCCGGCTGCAGGCAGAATTCAGTCGTGCCGTAGCGGTCTGGATATCGAACGTGTTTTTTGAAGTACCCGCCCTCAAGACCGGCCGCGCATACTGGAGCCTGACACCACCCGCACAGCGCAATCGCGCGCAAGAATCCAGCGTACCTATCGGTTTCGACGAAGACAGCGCCTATCTCGGAGGGTTTGCGCGGCACCTCGTCAACCTCACACTGGCGACACCACCGCAACTCCGCGGTGTAACCGACATGGACACGTTCTGGCGACTGACGTTGTTATCACTGCTGAAGTGCCGTGATCTGCGCTTGATGTCAGCCTGGCATCCATCTTTTATTCTTTTGCTGCTTCGCTACCTGCGGAGCAACTGGTCGATTTTGCTCGATGACCTGGGCTCGGGTCTGAGTACGCCGACATTACGCATCGCGAGGGACGAACCTCGCAGTCGCGAACTCGCCCGGCTCGGACCCGACAATCCAGCTGCCCTGTGGCCGAACCTTGCGATGATCAGCTGCTGGGGGGATGCCCACGCCGCGCATTACTTGCCGGACCTGCGCGCAGAGTTTCCCGGCGTAAAACTGCAACCCAAGGGTATCGTCGCTACTGAGGCTTTTGTAACACTCCCCCTTGAGCGACATCATCCTTTGGCTATTCGTAGCCACTTTTTTGAATTCCAGGATGAGGGCGGTAGCGTTCACCCGGCCTGGTCGCTAAAGAATAAATGCACCTACACACTGATCGTCACCACTGGTGGAGGACTGTATCGCTACGCATTGCGGGACCAGGTCGAGGTGACCGGATTCTACAAGGGCATACCGAGCCTGCGCTTCATCGGCAAGGCCGACAATGTCTCGGATCACTGCGGGGAAAAACTTAATGAGGCGTTCGTGGCTGACTGCCTGGAGGTTGTGTTTACCCGATTTGAAATCAAGCCACGATTCGCGATGCTTGCCCTCGACAACCCGGACGCCTCGCCGGGCTATTCGTTGTATGTAGAATCTGCTGATGAGCTTCCGAAACAGTTTGCCGCAGTGCTGGAGGAACAGCTCCGGCGCAGCCATCACTATGACCTGTGTGTCCGACTCGGCCAACTTCGGCCAGTTCGAGTCAACAGGGTTTCCGAAAACGCCTATGACGTCTACACGGGTGCGCTTGTAAATAAGGGAATGCGTTTAGGAGACATCAAGCCTTCACCTCTCAACAGGAATACTGACTGGTCTGATTATTTCGGCAGGTCGGACATGTCCTGACCAGGCGAATGAGAATCCCGACCGAGTGATTTCGTGATCAGTTCGTCGGGCAGGGCACGCAGAATCGCCGGCAAAAAAACAAGGTCGGTTACCAGCGCGGCCGCGACTATCAGCGCGACGAGCCCACCAACCTGTCGGGTTGGCAGGAAGCTGCCAAGAATTAGTGTTGAGAATCCCGCGACCAGCAGGACGCTGGTTACCATAACCGGCTGACCGACCTCAAGCAAAGTCGACTTGATCGCGGCCCCAACCTTCCCAGCGTTGCGCACGCCTCGTTCGAATGCCGTCATGAGGTGGACTGTGTCATCAACCACAATGCCCAGCGCAACGGCTGCGATCATGACAGTAGCCGGATTCAGCGGAATATCGAGCAGGGTCATCGCGCCCAGTCCAATGGCAATTGGCAGCAGGTTTGGAACCATGGCTAATAGACCCAGTGCCGCAGACCTCAAGAGCAGGATCATCACAAGTGAGACCACACCCAGCGCCACGCCAAAACTTTGCAGCTGGCTGTCGAGCATATGGGTCTGCATTTTGCTGGCCAGCACTGCGTGCCCGGTCAATGCAACCGTCACGCCAGAGCCCTCAAAACTTTGCGCGATACGCTGTTCTATAGCCGGAATTTCATCAATGATTTCCTGGGCGGACGACAGCGGCACTCGCGCCGCTATGCGGGCTTCTGTGTACGTTGGCGTTACCCACGGCCCCAGCTGCTCGTCGCTACGTAACTTGCCGAGCAACTCAGTCGTCAGGAACCGGGTCTTTGGTAAGTCGAAGCCGCTTTGGCCCGCGCCCCGTGCAACCCTTGCTGCTTCCTTGACCAGGTCTGCGACCGACGTTGCTTTCGCAACCTTGCTGTTTGCCACTAACCAGTCCTGAAACGCCTCCATGCGGCGCAGAATATCCGGCTCATCAAGTTGACCGTCCTGCGAGGTCAGAAGGAACTCGAGGGACAACGCGCCGCCGAACGCGCTGTCGATCCGTTGAGTATCAACCCGAATCGGATCATCGTGACGAATCCATGACATTGGATCGAGCCCGGTCTCGACGCGGACGGCTAGCCATGTAAATCCGACACCCACGAGCAGGCACAGTATGACGATTTTACGAGGATGAGCCGACGAGGCCCGATAAACCAGGGCCAGTAAATTATCCACGATACTCCCGGCGATAGTAGGCCGGTAATGCAGTTTGCGTCGACGCAGGAGCAGCATGACAGGCAGGAACGTCATGCTGATGACAAAGGCCGCAAAGACTCCTGCAGCCGCCGTCACTGCAAACTCGTGTACGGGCTCAAGTTCACTTACGAGTAAAGAAAGCAAACCAATAACGGTTGTTATGCTGGTAAAGAAGCACGGTCTGGCAAGTCTTCTGATACTGTCGACGACCGCCGCCTCGTTGTCGAGCCCATTTTCGAAATTTAGCCGATACCGGTTGATCACATGCACGGAATGCGCGACGCCCACCGCCAGGATCAGCGGAATGAGGATGACCGATATCATAGTCATGCGCCATCCAGCGGCAGCCATTAGTCCGTATGCGAACAACACTGCAACACCACTGACACCCAACGGCAGCAAAGTCATGACCACGCTCTGGAACAGACCGAAGGCAATAATGACGATGACAGCAATCATCGCTGGAATGAGGATCCGCAGGTCCGCATTGTTGCGGGTCTGGCCGGCCTCACCCAGGACCGGCGCACCGCTTATCGCGACGTCGATGTCTGCGCCCACCGTGGCAGTACCCACAATTTCGCGTAGCGCATTAACGAATTCCTGTTTTTCTCTAAACGTGTTGCCCTCTCGCGCATAGTGCACGACGATAGCGGTCGCATTGTTGTCAGGGGATAACAACAGGCTTCGCTGTAACGGACTCGCCAGAATCTGTTCGCGAAAATTCGGTGTATCGAAGCCACCAATTCTCTCCACTAAAGAAGTGTGCGTAATTGATTGCACACGATCAGCGAACCTGAGCTGTGCCACGGCGACAGAGATTTGATCGATAGCGGCGAGGACATCGGCGTCGAATACGTCCTCCGCAAACAGGCCTACGATAACAATTTGATCCGCGTTAAATGTCTCGGAGAAATGATCGTAGATAGCAAGACTGGGGTCTTCATCCAGAAACCACGCCTCGATCGAGTTGTCGAATTTGATCCGGGAAACAGAAGCTGCCGAGACAACAACAACTGCGACCAGCAGGACAAGCACAACCCATCGACTCGCAAGCAGCAGTCGAATGAATTGCTCAACCATCGTTTAGACGCGCCTGTGGAGTCTGTTCAAGAATCGACGCGACATTCAGGGCAACTCTGTCACTACGTCGTTAACGGCAGTGCGCGACTGAGTCGGGGTGACTTTCGGATAGCCGAACCAGAGCATTCCGACGACGAAGGCGGCCTCCGGGTTCACGCCAATAATATCGAAGAACCGTGCGTCGCGCGTAACGGGGCCTGTCGTCCACTTCGAACCGACACCTGCTTTCCACATATACAACATGAAGTTCTGCACTGCGGTACAGCACGCGGCGTAGTCCTCCCGTTCTCGCAATGCGTCATCGCAATGCGGACAAGTGACTATGAGCCAGCCCGGCTTTTCACTCCACGTCCTGCGCTTGTGCTCGCCGAGCTCGGTCCCCTTTGCAGCTGTGACTATCTCCGCAGACAGGTCGATGATGCGCCGGACCGTTTCCTTACCTGGCAGAATGAAACGCCAGGGTTCGGATACGTAGTGGTTGGGGGCCCAGGTGGCCGCCTCGATCGCCTCGTATACAAGACCATCAGGAATCGGTGTCTGCAGGAACTGATCGATCGTTCGGCGCCCATGCAGCACTTCAGCAAATTCGCGCAATTCCCGCGTTTCATAACTGGGTGCTTTTTTCATCCTGGTCTCTCGATGCTCAAGGCGCCGCTCGCAATGTTATTTGACGCCGTGCGTCATGCGGCGCAGGACATCGTTCTTCAGACCGAAGTGGCTGTAGAGCGACCCAAGTATGTGGACGCCAATCAATACAGCCACGGGTATCCACACAGTCTCATGAAACTCCTCCCAAAACTCGTGGCCTGACTCATCTTTCGCGATCGGTAGAGGAATAGAGGTGAGTCCAAACAGGGATAAGCCCCTGCCAGCTGTTCCGGACATCATCGCGCCACCGAGCAGCTGCGCGAATACGGTGATGAACAGGCCCCAATGCACAAGCGTCGAGAGCAGCCGCTGCATCGTAGTCGTGTTCCTCAATCCCACAGCTCAATCCCCCACCAGACTACTCACTATTTGTCTGGTCACCACCACGGTCATACTTGCGGCCGAGGAAGATACCCGCCCCGGCCCAGATTGCCGCGACAACAGCGGCCATGGCCGCAACGCCCGCCGTGCCCATTGCCAGGCCCGTCGTCAGCGCCGTGTAGAACCAGGCCGTCACCATATCACCGCCCCGATACACGACGACGTCAATGACCGGTTTCGCCTTGTAACGCGTGTCGGCGTCGACAGCAGTAAACAGCATCTCGCGCCCGGGTCGCGTAATGGCGTAGTTACCCGCGCGCCGCACAATCTGCAGACCGGCAAGCACCGCGAGCACCGGACTTAGCGCCACGACAACCCAGCCACCGACCATGAAGACCGGGATCAGCGCCAGCGTCGTCGGCATGCCGACACGCGTCGCCAGCCGTCCGGTCACGAACAGCCCGACCACAAAGGTCAGTGAGTTCACGGCCAGGTCGATGCCGGCCCAGATCTGGGTGCGCGTCTCACGATCGAAATCGCCCATCATCTTGCGCAACTCGAAGTAGATGAAGGTATTCATTACAACGTATAGCAGGATGAACAAGCCGATGGCCAGCAGGTAAGGATTGCTGGCGAAAGTCTTGAAACCTGAAAACGGGTTGGCGCTCAGTTCGCGTCCGCCGGCGAGGTCCGTCTGGGCATCCTCATTGCCGAGATCGGAAATACGCAACTGCTCGAGGCGCCCGATAATAGCGAGCGGCAGCATAAGGAGAACGGCCGCTATCAGCAGGAGATTCAGGTTACCAATCCGGTCTGCGAATAACGCCGCGATGGCGGGGCCTGCGATGGCACCCGCTGTCGCTCCCATGGCGATGATCGCAAACAGGCGCTTGGCCTGTTCCTTGTTGTAGAGCCCGGACATGAAGGTCCAGAACACGGACAGGTGATAGAGGCTGAAAACACTAAGCCAGACATAGTAGGCGCGATTGACGAGATCGTTATCGCCGAGAGTGCGGCCGGCGATGTAGAATCCGACGAAGCTGATGGCGAAGAATGCGTACATGCTCGGCACAATGACGCGCATGCGGATGCGTGAGATGACCGCGCCATAAATACTCACGGCAATGACACTCACAAAAAACGTCGATGTCCAGAGCCAGCTGAGCTGCTCGTCGGTCCAGTCGGATGACAAGGAGTCTCGAACCGGACGCAGAATAAAATAGGCTGTCATCAGCACGAACACAAACGTGAATGACAGCAGTGTTGCTGTGAGCTCGTTCGATTCGATCTTCGTGGCCGTCTTGATAAATCGGGCGGCCGCGCCATCCCTTCGGGCGTCACTCATCAATCGAGACCAAGCTCAAACCCGGCTTCGAGTTCCTGCTTCGAATACGCACGAAAGGCAATCATCGTTTCAGTCTCAACGATGCCCTCGAGATGGCGCATCTTGTCGCTGATCACGTCGGCAAGATCCTCGTTTCTTGAAACACGCACCAACGCAACGAGGTCGTAGCGCCCAGCGACAGAAAAAACTTCGGACACGCCGTCCATGTCGGCTATTTGATCAGCCAGGTCAGGAATGCGGTTGGTCTCCGCCTTGATAAGAACGATCGCTGTAACCATGAGTGACTCCGTGCCTGAATAGCAAGCACGAAGACTATCATTTGCGGCCGTTAGTCTGCAGCAGCAATCATCCTTGCAGCTTCCAGCAAGTCATCGGCAGGCAGGCGCACTTTGTAGTCCGCGTTCACGTAGGCGTAAGCGATCATCCCATCTTTACCGATCGCAAAAACGGCCGGTACCGGAAGAATGCCGTGACGCTCCATGGAAGACTTTCTATAGCCATCGCCCTTTTTGTTCACGTAGTCGACCGTGCCTTGCGTTGCCTTGAACGCGATACCCAGTGCGATCGCCGCCTGAGCATCGGCATCAGACAGGATCGTGTAATCCAGCCCTTCGATGTCTTCCCTCGCCTGATTCTCCAGGCTCTCGTAAAGAAGTTCCGGACGATCGCCGCTCAGGAATAACACATCGATACCCAGTTCCTGAATGTCAGGAATCACGTGCCGCATGTCGGAGAGGTACATATTGCAGTAAGGACACCATCCACCCCGAAAGACGAGAATCATGACCGGCTTGTCGAGATTCAGCGGATCGAAATCAAATACCCTGGACTCAACGGTCTCGACAATGAAGCGAGGCGCCGAATCGCCGGCTTCCAGGGGTTGGACCTGCTCGGCTGTTGCAGCAATGGGAGCATCTGCATGCCCATGGCGAATCGCCGAGCTGTAGACCAGGCTTAACGCCAATGTGATGGCAAGTGCCATCGTAATCAGGGAACGAATCATCGAAATACTCCGGTATTTCCAGACAGGACCGATGCCGGACCGAATTTATTACTCGTGCCGAAGCGCCTCGATCGGATCGAGGCCGGCAGCGCGTCTCGCCGGCCAGATCCCGAACACGATTCCGACTGTTGCGCTGAACCCGAAGGCCATCAGGGCTGAGCCCGTGGACATGGCTGTTTGCCAGCCGGCGTAACGGGCAAGGAGCGCCGAGGCCGTCGCGCCCAAGAGCAGCCCGATCAATCCGCCTAACAGGCACAGAATCGTCGATTCGACGAGGAACTGCAGCAGAATGTTGCCACGCGTTGCGCCCAGAGCCTTGCGCACCCCGATCTCACGCGTCCGTTCCGTCACCGTTACGAGCATGATGTTCATGATGCCGATGCCGCCGACGACAAGACTGACGCCCGCAATCCCCGCCAGGAGATAGGTAAATACCTGGGTAGCTTCCTGGCGCGACTCGGCAAATTGCCGACGATCCATGATCGCGAAATCGTTGTCATTGCCCGGCAGGATGCCATGCTCTCGGCGCAGCACGCGCTCGATTTCGAGCATTGCCATCTCGGTCGATGACGTAGGTGCAATCTTGGCGCTGATCGTCTCGACAAATTCGTCACCGGTGACTCGAAATTGGGCGGTCGACAGCGGTATCCAGACGTCGTCATCGGGATTGCGCCATCCGAATCCGCCTTTCGGTTCCAGCACACCGATAATCTCGAACGTGATGGAACGAATCTGTATTGTTCGGCCAATCAGCGCTGCCGGATCGGCATCGAACATTTCGGGTATTTCCGCACCGAGCACAACGACACGCTTGCGCGCTGCTTCGTCAGCTGCAGAGAACATGTTCCCGTACGCAAAATTGAAGCCGTGGACATCCGGGTAATTAGGGGTCGTGCCAATGGTCGTGATGTTGAGGTTCTGATTCCCGTACTTGATCTGATATCGCGAGTTGATCTCCGGGACCACCGCCGACACATGCTTCATGCCCCTGGAGAGCGCCGCAGCGTCGTCAGTCGTCAGCGTCCGCTGATTACGCGCTACGCCACGGCTAAACCAGGACGAAGACTGGATCGAAAGAATATCCCCACCCAAAGCGGCCATCTGCTTGTCGATCTGGCGCTGCGCACCCGTGCCCAGCGCAACCATTGTGATCACCGCACCGACGCCAATTACTATCCCTAGCATGGTCAGCAACGCCCGAAACAGGTTGCTGCGTATTGACGTCAGCGAAATACGAACTGTCTCTCCTAACAACATGACGTCAGCCGATTCCCGGTAATTTGCCCATGCGACGATTGATGAAATTCTGCAGATCCTGCTGCGTCTCGAGTAGATGCGAACTCGGCAGCACCAGCACCCTGTCTCCCTCGTCGAGCCCGCTGACAATTTCTACGTTATCGAGATCGGTTACACCTGTGCGGACCTTGCGAATTTCGCGACCCGGTGTGTCGAGCACCACCCAGAACTCACCGCCGAAGCGATAATCTGTGGGCTGTCGGCGCCGACCACGTTGCGACTTTTCGGCTGGCCGGCCGCCCGGCCTCGCTGCGGGTTTTTCCTCGCCACCTGACAGCTCGCTGCGAATGTCCTCGACCGACCGATCCAGAATGAACGCGGTCGATTCGAGATCACGGTTGGTACGCAGAGCCATTACGGGTATTGTCATCGCATCGTCCGCACGCGCTATGGACACCTCGACCTCGGCATTCATGCCCGGCATGAGAAGGCCGTCCGGATTCTGAATCGAGACAAGCACGGCAAACATCGTTACGTTTTGCTCTATAACCGCCTGCGGCTCGATCTTGAGAACCTCGCCGGGAAACGGTTGATTCGGATACGCCGCCACCGATACTTTTGCCTCCATACCCGGACGAATCTTGCCGATGTCGGTCTCATCGACCAGGGACCGAATCTGTACGGCGCTCAAGTCGGCCATCTGCATCAGCATTGTGCCACCCGCGAAGTCCTGCGTCGGCGATGAAATCACCTGTCCGATTTCTACCGGCTTGTTTATGATCGTGCCGGTGATCGGCGCACGGATATCGGTATCGTCTACCGCTATCCTGGCGTTCTCAACCGAAACACTGGCCGCAACGACCTGGGCCTCCGCATTGGCGAGGTCCAGAGAGGCCTGCTCGAAATCCGACTGTGTCAGCGTCCCGTTGCTAACCAGGGACTCCACCCGCTTTTTCTGAGTAGTGGCGATTTCGCGACGGGAAATTGCTGCTCTCAACTCTGCGTCAGACTGCGCGAGGCGGTTGCGGACGATTCGCGGATCGATACTGACCATCAAGCTGCCTTCTTCGACCTGGTCACCCGTCTCGATCAGGACATCCAGTACCTCGCCGGAAGCCTTTGACTTGACCTCGACGGTCGCAAGCGGTTCAACGATGCCGGCCGAACTGACGGCAACCTCGAGCGTGCGACGCTCGACGCCGGCAGTGTCATAAATAGGTTCAACGTCTACCGGCTCTGCGCAGGCGCCCAGATTCAATATCGCCAGAATCAGGAAAAATCGCTTCATCAACTCTCACTCATATAGGTATCGCTGACGACGTCACCGTCGCTCAGGCGAACAACACGGCTCGCGCGTTTAGCGATATGTTGCTCGTGGGTGACTACGATCACCGTATTGCCTTCATCATGTAAGCGGTCAAACAGGTCCATGATTTCTTTGCCAGTGTTCGAATCGAGGTTTCCTGTCGGTTCGTCCGCAAGAAGTATGCTTGGATTGGTTACCAGCGCCCGGGCGATGGCTACCCTTTGACGTTGTCCACCCGACATTTCGGACGGTCGGTGCGACATTCTGTCACCAAGCCCCACGGTTTCGAGCGCCGCGCTAGCCAGCGCAAATCTATGCTTCCTCTTTCTGCCACTGTATATAAGCGGCACCTCGACATTGGCGAGCGCCGACATCCGCGGCAATAGATTGAATGTCTGGAATACGAATCCGATTTCAAGATTTCTGATGCGGGCAAGCTGTTTGTCGTTCATTGTCGAAACCCGATCACCATTGAGCCAGTACTCACCAGCCGTCGGGCGATCCAGGCAGCCGATGATGTTCATGAGTGTGGATTTACCCGACCCGGACTGGCCCCTGATCGCAACGTATTCGCCGGGCACGATATCCAGATCCACGCAACGCAAAGCATCGATAAAGCTGCCACCCATTTGATAGCGGCGCTGCAAGCCCGCAATGTGAATCAGGGCTTCCGGTCGAGATTGTTTTGCTGGTGAATTCAACGGACGGACGCGGTCAGTGAGGGGCGTCCGATTAGACCATTACGAGTCCGGAATGCAAAGCCTGATGTGTGCTTACATAGCCTTTTCGAGGAGATCGTCGCGGCGAATGTTGGTGACGCCACGACAGCGCGCTTTGGCTCGGTACATCGCCTGGTCGGCTTCGCGCAACAGACCCGTCAGCGTATTCGCGTTCCTGGGATAGAGAGCCAGTCCAATACTTGCCGCGCAGCGCAGTTCCTTCCGCCCAATGTTATAGGGCTCTTCAAGCGAACTTGTCAGGCGTTTGGCCAGCTTGTCCGCGATCGCTGCGTCCACATCCGGCACCAGCGCAACAAATTCGTCACCGCCCGGGCGGCCGATAATGTCGCAGGAACGCAGACTCTTGCGAAGACGCTCAGCCGCAATTTTGAGAAGCTGGTCACCAACCTCATGCCCGTACCGATCATTGATACCCTTGAATTCGTTCAGGTCGACGAACAAGAGCGCGCCTGTCGCCTCGTCGTCACTCTGCGTCAGGCGCATTGCTGCATCGCGCTCGAAACCGCGACGATTCAGCACACCTGTAAGCGGATCGGACGTTGCGATCGATTCCATCTGCTGTTCTTTCGCTTTTCTATCTGTTATGTCGACGAACGTCGCCGCAACATCTTCGCCAACCGGTTCACAGATGACCCTCAGCCATCGAGCCGGCCCCTTGCCTTGCTGCCGAACTTCGATATCGAGACTCTTGCCTTTCTCGGCAGACTTTGTGAAGCGATCTATGATGTCTTCGATGTCACCGAGATCCATACCGGTAACCGCATGCCGGATGACCTGGGTGGCTGAGCAATCGATGAGATCATCTGCACCCGGACCCAGAAAACGGCTGGCGGCAGCATTCGCAAAAATACTGCGCAGTTTCTTTTTCCCGGATTCATTTTCTGCCCAGCTGAAACGAATGATGCCGTTGACAGAATGATCAATCAGGGTTCGCAGCAGCTTCTCGTTCTTACGCACTTCACTCTGCGCTTTCTCGACATCGCTGACATCGCGGAACATGAGTACCTGGCCGCCTTTTACTGACGACCGATTGGTTGCGATTTCCGAGACCTGCACATGCAGGAAACGACCCGTCGTCGTCATCATCTTTTGCGGCTTACCGGTGTCGAGCGCGTGAAAAACCTCGGGAGCGTCGTTGCCAAACAAATCTTCCAGCGGCGCTCGCAAAGCCTGCGCCTCTTCGACGGCAAGCATGCTTTCAGCTGTGTGGTTCAGACCAATAACCCTGCATTGCTCATCGATGACAACTACGGGATCCTGCATGTTCTGGAAAACTGTTTCGTAGGCGAGTGGCGTGAATTCGATGATTTGCTCACCAACGATCAACCACGCATAGATTGGCAACATGGCCGCAAACGCGAGTGGCACATACGAAATCGTGTCGGGGCCTACACCGAGATCGTAGGCCGCCGTCGTAAGTAGCGGTGCTACACAGGCGGCAGTCAGCAGAAACAGGGCGCGGCGATGAGCAGGCGCAACGGCCGAGCTGTGCGCCAGCAGGGTAAACATGGCTGCGCCAATCACGAAATAGCTGTACGGCAAATGCACGAACAGGAACCATGGACCCCAATTTGCCGGGTAGGTGAGAAACTCACCGGCTGCGTTGGCGAATGGGCCCGACCACATCAATTCGTGGCTTGCATTAGTCGCAGCGAGAGAAACTGAAATAAGGGGAATAACGGTAAGTGCGACAAGGCGACCAAGCGACGTTTCAGTACCGGTGTACTCCCGGAAACAAAAGTAGGCCACAACAGGCACGAATGCGGTGCCGATAAAGTGACCAGTCCGACCAACTGAGAACATAAGGAATGTGCTGGACAGGAGTTCGACTGCGCCGCCGATAACCCAAAAGGATATGACGATGAACAACATGCCGATCGGCATGCTGCCAATCTCGCGCTTGGCCGTGATCAACCGCAGACCCAGCAAAGCGTAGCAAGCTGCGCTGAATATCAGTAATACGGAAAGTGCGGTGTTCAGGCTCATCATTCACGGCTTCGATTTAACGAAATATGTGGTGAATTTTAGCCAGCGCAGGCGTTTGACTTCCGGAACTGTTTCTCAGGTTTGCAACGCAAACCGCGCCCTGAATGGTCTGTTTTTCAGACTTATTATTCGGATCTGATCGCGCTAAAGATATAACTTACTGATTTTATTATTAAAAGCACTTCGCCCCAAGGTGTCGAGCGCGGTTAGAAACTTTTCTGCTCCGCCCTCGAGATCCAGCGCTTTTTGCCGGTATGGATCATTTTCGGGCCGGGTCCGCAGACGCCAGTACAAAAGCGTAATCGTCGTTGTCAGGCGGGCACGGATCAGGTCAAACAGCAGCCTGTTTTCGATTGCGTGCAATGGCAAAACCGCATGGTAACCACCGATGAATGGCTCGATCAGCATCGTCGGATCGCCGTCAAAAACGCGCATATACGAGGCTGCGATCGCAACGTCGAAAACGAGGGGAGCCTTGATGGCGTCACCAAAATCGATGAATCCGAGCCTCTTGCCTGCAACCAACACGTTCTCGGGATTCGCATCACTGTGTATGACCTGTGCACGAAGCATCGGCAGCGCCGGTACGACATGGTTTTCGTAGTCGTCAATGGCTTTGGTAACACCTACCTGCACCGTCGGGTCGCGTATCGCATCGAGCAAGTCGCGTAATTCTGTGACTCGATGCAAATCCCACAGCAAGGCCGGATTTTCTCCGGGATGTGAATACCCTTGCAATGCAAGATCAAGCTCCGCCAGTGCCCGGCCGAATCGCTCGGCAAGTGCGGTATCAATATGCGATTTCTCGAGTTGCTCCCCGTTTACCCAGGTCATGACCCGCAGTCGATGGCTATTCCCAGCGCTTCTCAACTGACCAGACGGATCACCGCTTAAAGTCGGCACAACCCCCGGCGCGAGAATGCCACCTGTTTTCGCAATATGCTGCAGTGCGCCGATCTGAAAGTCGGTTGTCGCTGCTTCTTCAACCGCGCTCGTCACTTTCACGAGAAATTGCCTCGCGTCTGCGGTCCGGAGAAGAAAATTCTGATCGCGCTCGCTAACTAGCGAGGAGTATTCGCCCCGCAGTCCAAATTGCTCATGGACGGCCTGCATCACGACAGACTGATCAATGGTCGGCGCGGCGGCCGTGATGGCCATCAGCGCTGTAGAGTTAGTGCTCACAGCGCAATGGTCGCTAATGCGTAGCGGGCTGTAAACCCTTTGGCACAGGCGCGTCTGCATCCTGAACCCGATCTCAGAAGTGTCGATTCTGTCGCGTTCTCTTCAACATAATTAAGCGAGAATTACGGGAGCCATGGACCGTTTATTGAAAATAGCGCGATCTGCGACTCCGGAATCCAGCATCCAGTTTCGAAGACACGCGTACGGAAACGAGGGAATTCGGTCTTTCCTTCGTGACGTGCTTGCCCTTGCGAATGCTTCCGTGGAAGGCAATCGCTACATCGTCATGGGCGTCGATCTTGATGAAAAGGGTCGCAAGCGAACCCAGCAGATCCCGACAGAAGATTTTTCGGGAAAACCCTCGTATCAGTCTTTGGCGAATGAGTTCATCGAGCCACCGGTTCGAATTCGTTACAAACCCGTGTCCTTCGACGGTACGCAAATAGGTGTCTTCGAGATTGGTGATTGCCAGGACCGGCCATATATGATGCGCGTGGACTACTCGGAAACGCTTCGCCGCGGCGACGCCTACAAACGCGTGAACAACGCTGTGATCAAGATGGGTCGCAGACAGCTAATGGAGTTATTCGAGGACAAGTTCCGGGACTCTGTGTCAGCTGGCGACATCGAGGTCGGCTTTCCAGGCGAAATCATTCATAAGGATCGTGCGATCCCGACCTGTGACTTGTCCAAAATGCCATCGGCCCTGGCATCGAACAAGCTCGAGGAGATGCTCAATGTGCGCAGTATGTCGGGCAACTCTGGATCGACAACGATGGTGGCACGCCTGACACACGCCCGGCTCTTTGGCACCGCCGATCCATACGTTGAACGTTCGCCGGAAGATATCATGGTCGAGCTGAACCAGATTCGCAGCAAATATCGCGACGAGGACAATCACTTCCTGTTTCACGAATACGCGGAACGATTGCAGCTCATCGTTTACAACCAGGGTGAAGAGCCCATCATTGATGCATCGTTGTCGCTGGCCCTGCCAAATCATAATTCGTTTTACGTTGCCGATCGGCTGCCAAAACGTCCGACAAACAACCGCTTCGTCGAGCGGACGCCCGATGAAATTGCCAATTACCCCACCGTAATGTTGAAAGACGACGCAGTGAATATCACAGCCAAGATCGGCGATATTCCGCCAGGCGAACCTATCGAGATATTTCTGTCTCCCCTGCTATTGTGTGTGGGTGACGAGTTAAGCGGACGTCGCTTTGGCATTCGCTACGCCCTGCATGGGCAGAATCTCAGGGCACCGGCCAAGGGGCAGCTCAAACTCAGGTTTACCCAGGCTCGCGGTTGACCCAGCGGGTTACGCGGTCCACTTCTCGACGTGTGGGGCGGTGTAACGTTCGAACTGCTGGATGATCCCGACGGGGTCCGAATCCACAAGCAACATGTCGCGGTTCTCGCGGCGCAGGAATCCCTCTTTGTTAGCGTGATCGAGAAAAGCCAGTAAATGGTCGAAGTAACCGCCGACATTGAGCAGACCACAGGGTTTGTCGTGGAAGTGCAGCTGGCCCCAGGTGACCATCTCGATGATTTCCTCGAGCGTGCCATAACCGCCGGGCATCGCAATAAATCCGTCCGAGAGCGCAGCCATCATGCTCTTCCGAGCATGCATCGACGCGACAACATGCAATTCGGTCAAGCCCTGGTGTGCAAGTTCCTTCGCTGTGAGCATCTTGGGAATGACGCCGTGCACCTTGCCGCCCTGTTCCAGCATCGCATCAGCGAGCACGCCCATGATGCCTTTGTCGGCTCCGCCGTAAACGAGCTCAAGTTCGTGTCGAACCAGCACGTCTGCCAGTTCGCCCGCAGCCGCAGCGTATTCAGGCCGCCTGCCAGGGTTCGAACCGCAGTAAACGCAGACCCTGCGCATCGCTCAAACCGGTAGCGCCGGCGACTTGATGCGGTGCACGATATCGGCAATTTCCGGACGATGTTTCTCAAGCTCTTCCGGTGTCAGCGCGTCGAGTTCGTGCGGGAATACCAGCCATTCTGCCGTTTCGCGCAGGAAGAAATCCGGCAAGAGGTCCGTCTCGTTGCGGCTTGGCTTAAACCAGGGTACGGCAACACGAATATCCTCGGGTGTGTTGTCCCGCGCGCGTCTGCGCAGCTCATCAATGACCGCCTTGATAGTGTTACCTGTATCGAACACATCGTCGACAATCAGTACGCGGTCGTCATGACAAATCTTCTTGATAATGTAGTTCAGACCATGCACAGCAACGTGGCCTCGTTGATCAACGCCCGTGTAGGAAGAAGTGCGGATCGCAATATGGTCAGACGCAACCCCGCAGTACGAAAGAGTTTCCTGCAAGGCCATCCCGACGGGGGTCCCGCCGCGCCAGATCGCTATGATCATCGTTGGCTCGAAACCGCTTTCGAGTACTTTAATTCCGAGCTCGATCGAGTCCTCCAGCAGGTCCTGGGCGGAAAGTACGGTTTTGTCCATCGTTATTCTCTTGTGTGCGGACCGGGGCGCGGCCTTATAATGGCTGACCTCAATTCTACCCCTGCACGGCGTGGGAATAACACCAATGAATGAGCGATTTATTGCCGCAGACGACCTCCTCCGGGATTCATTCCAGTTAGCAGCCAATATCTACGAAGCAGGATTCGAACCCGACTTCCTGGTCGGCCTGTGGCGTGGTGGCAGTTCCGTGGGTATCGCCGTTCAGGAGGGCCTGGACTATTTCGGCATAAAGACCGATCACATTGCGATTCGCACGTCCTACACCGGTGCTCGAAGCTACTCGCAGATGGTCGACAAGGCCGACGCGATCCGCGTACATGGACTGCAATACCTGCTTGAGAACCTTTGCTCACACCACTCCCTGTTGATCATCGACGATGTCTACAGCACCGGCTCCAGCGTAAGCGCCGTGATCAATCAGCTTGCGAAGAAAACACGCCGCAACCTGCCACATGACATTCGCATCGGCACTGTCTGGTTCAGGCCGACCGAGAAAACCCTGCGCACGCCCGACTATTTTGTGCGCGAGACCATAGACTGGCTCGTGCTTCCCTACGAAATGTCCGGGTTTTCTTTAGCCGAGTTGCGGCAGAACAGGCCGGAAATGGCCGACCTGCTCAAAAGACTTGAGCCACACGTCAGGGAAGAAGATCTGCCGGTCGGATGACCGACGCCCGGACTTTTCTGCGCATTCTATTCGATGCCGCAGTTGCGGCTGCGAGCCCGGCCGCGTGCATGCCGCTCTGGCTCGAAGACCGTCCGACCGGCAACGTCATTGTGGTCGGCGCCGGCAAGGCCGCTGCGAGCATGGCAGCAATCATCGAGCAGCAATGGGCGGAACCGCTCCATGGCCTGGTCATCGTCCCGGACGGGCATACGGCCGAGTGCGATCATATCGAGGTCGTCGAAGCCTCCCACCCGGTGCCCGATGAGCGCGGCGTAACCGCAACGCGGCGCATTCTCGACCTGGTCTCGAATCTATCCGGTGATGACACGGTGGTTTGCCTGTTGTCGGGAGGCGGCTCTGCACTCCTGTGCTCGCCGGCATCCGGCATCACTCTCGACGAAAAAAAAGCGAAGACCATCGAGTTACTCGCGAGCGGCGCACCGATTTACGAGATCAACCAGGCACGGCGGGAAATGTCGGCGGTCAAAGGCGGCAAATTGGCAGAGGCTTGCTCGCCAGCGCATGTCACTACGCTGATAATCTCGGACGTGCCGGGCAACGACCCATCCGTCGTGGCATCGGGGCCTACGATCACCAATGCCGCAGCCGCGCGCGAAAGTGACGTTCGCATACTCGCAACCAGTGATGATGCGATTCAGGCTGCGGCCCTGCGTGCGCTGGAGCTTGATGTCACCCCCTATATGCTCGGCGACCTCGCTGGTGATGCACGCGAACTGGCCAACGAGCACGCAAGGCTGGCGATTGACATCGCTGCAGGCAATGGACCAATCGAGCCGCCCTGCGTCATCCTCTCTGGCGGCGAAACAACCGTGCCCGTAACGGGATCAGGGAGGGGTGGACGCAACGGCGAATACGCCCTCGCGCTTGCGATCGCGCTTGATGGCCACGAGAGAATATCCGCAATCGCCTGTGACACCGACGGTGTCGACGGGGCTGGTGACAATGCAGGATGTTACGTCTTTCCGAATTCGCTGAAGCGCGCGCCGCTGGATGCACAGGATATGCAGGCCAACAATGACAGCTACGCGTTTTTCGATAGTCTCGGCGACCTGGTCGTCACCGGCCCCACGCGCACCAACGTCAATGACTTTCGGGCGATCCTGGTGCGTTAGTCACCGAGGCGAAGCATCAACTCATTCATCAGGTCTGTAGATGTAACGATGCCGAGCAACCTGCGTTTTCGGTCCACGACCGGCAAGGCATGAAAATTCCCCATGGAGAGTTTTTCTACCGCCTCGCGCAAAGTCGAGTTTTTGCCGAGCACTGTAACGTTCGTCTCCATGATCTGGTCGACGGTCGCACGGGTGAAGAGGGCCATCGTATTGTCGAGCAGGTGGAGCTTGAGAAGATCGGAGGAAGACACGATGCCGACGAGGCGATCGCCTTCGACGACCGGGAGATGATGAATAACGTTGCTGTCGAGCAGGCGCCGCGCTTCGGCCGCGCTGCTCTGGGGGCTAACGGTGGCCGGGTCGGACGTCATGACCTTGTCGATAGCAATATCGTGCATCGCCACACCTGTCTCGGTTATCCGAAACTATGAAATGATTGCATTGGCGTTAGCTAGTCGGGACTATACTTACACTTGGTTTCAGCGAGACAGATTCATGCAGGACTTACCCCACAACTACATCGTCTCAGCCAGCGTTGAAGGAGCGAAAAACGTAACCGTCTCCGCCGCAGGCCTGCCCGACCTCGAAACGGCAGGGCCACCCCAGTTCGGCGGACCGGGTGATGTCTGGTCCCCCGAGACCATGCTTGTTGGCGCAGTCGCCAATTGTTTCATATTGTCGTTCCGCGCTATTGCGAGGAAAGCCAAGCTGGACTGGCTTACCCTGGAGTGCTCGGTCGAGGGGGAACTCGACAAGATCGAAAAGTTCACGCAGTTCTCAGGCTTCAAGGTGATGGCGCGACTCACGATTACCGACGAGAAGTACCGCAAGAAAGCGGACGTCATCCTGGAAAAGGCCGAAAAGTATTGCCTCATATCGAACTCTATGAAAGCGCCTTCTCACCTCGAGGCCGAGGTCATAGTCGCTGACTGACAGCGGCGTCGCGACGATTTCGAGTGCGACTAGGCCAGCCGGCCTTCGACATAGGTAGCCGCAACATTGCGGTCATCGGCAAGCGTCATCAGGGCAAAAAGCTTCTCTTCGATCGTACTCGCGGCCGCGCAGCGCCGCGCGGTCAGGTTCGATCCCTCGAAATCGAGAACCGCGAAGTCAGCCTCTTTGCCTTCCTCGAAGTTGCCGATCTTGTCCTCAAGGCGGAGCGCTTCGGCTGCGCCGAGCGTAGCGAGGTAAAGTGCTTGCGTGGCGGGTAACGCGTGCTCCCGCAAATGCAGGACCTTGTAGGCTTCGCTGGCCGTCCTCAGCAAGGACAGACTGGTTCCGCCGCCGACGTCCGTACCCAGGCCACAGCAGACGCCCGCTTCGCGCATGGCCGTTAAATCGAACAGGCCGCTGCCGAGAAATAGATTTGATGTGGGACAGAACGCTGCGGCGGCTCGGTTTGTGGCCATGCTTGCCCTGTCCTGGTCATTCATGTGCAGGCAGTGCGCAAATACGGCACGCTCGCGCACCAGCCCAAATTGCTCGTAGACGTCAAGGTAGCTGCGGCTGTCGGGGAACTGCCTGGCAATTTGCTCAACCTCATCCATGTTCTCGGCAAGGTGGGTATGAATCCAGGTATCCGGATATTCGTCCGCAAGCTTGCCGGCGGCCGCGAGTTGTTCCGGCGATGAAGTCAACGCGAATCGCGGCGTAATCGCGTAACCAAGCCTGCCTTTTCCGTGCCAACGTTCAATCAGGGCTTTGCTTTCCGCATAGCCCGAATCTGGAGAGTCCCTGAGTTCCTCCGGGCAATTGCTATCCATCAGGACCTTGCCCGCTATCAGGCGCATGCTGCGGGCCTCGGCGGCTTCGAAAATCGCATCGGCAGAGTGCGCATGCACAGTGCCAAACACCAGGGCCGTCGTCGTGCCATTGCGCAACAATTCATCGACGAACGCGTTTGCAACTTCACGTGCATGGTCCGGGTCGGCGAATTTCGCCTCTACCGGGTAGGCATACTGGTTCAACCAGTCGAGCAGCTGCGCTCCGTAGGAACCAATGATGTCGAGTTGCGGGAAATGCACATGGCAGTCGATGAACCCGGGAACAATCAGTTTTCCGGCGTAGTCCGTGACCTCGATATCGGCGGGCAGCCTCGCCCGCACCGCGTCTGCAGGACCTGCGTCGACGATGCGGCCATCGTGAACCGCGAGCAGCCCGTCTTCGAAGTATTCCCAGGCCGAAGGCTTCGACCCCTCTCCCGGGTCCGCCAGGCAGTGCAGGATCGACGCCCGCAACGCCTCCACTACACAGCCTCCAGCATGACGACATCATCAAGCATGTGCGTCTCGCAGTTGGACTCGCTGCCACCACGGTCGACAATCAGGAATTCCTGCCCAGCATCAAAAGCGATCAGCGGCATGTGCCACGTACCTTTATGATAGTTAATGCCCTGTTTGCCATTGGTAACGAATGCCCGCAGTTCAGAAGCCTCGACAGCTTCACCCGGCGGCGCAACAACGATAACCATGCGACAGGGCTTCAGAGGCACAAATGCCTGGCTACCTAGCGGGTGACGTTCGACCATGTCAATACGCAAGGGCAACTTCGTTGGTGCGCGACAACGCGCGACGCTGACCGCAACATCGCCGTCACTCACATCGATGTCGCAAAGATCATTGAAGCGCTGGAAACGCGCTTCGTTCATCGCGTCGGGGTTCTCTAGCGATGCCTCGATCACATCTCCATACAACGCGAATCGCTCTTTCGTAAGCGGCTCGGGTTGTAATGAAAAGGAATCCCGTTCAGCCATGAACTCGACCAAACAGACGAATGCGGCTCACACCACCATCAGGATAGATCGACATACGGACATGACTGACGGGGCCGATTTCCTCGAGCGAGTCATCGAAATAATGCTGCTGATCCATCTTGAGCTTCGCAACGGGTAACAAGGTCTGCCACTTCGGCGAGTCGATGCCGGCGTCGTCGTCACTGTCAAACATCGCAGCTTCAAGCGATACCCGATCCGGATAGTTACCTTTGAAATGCGCCGTATCGATTTCGGCGCGCTCGATCACCCCGGCCTCGCCAAGCGCAATGATGACCCAGTCGTTGCCGGGACCCCTCCGCCTAGCGGTTTCCCAACCGTCGCCCATGTTGACGCCCCGTCCGGGCGCCGTCAGGTTGTGCACGCTGCCGTAGTGCTCATCGCTGCAAGCGATTGGCCGACCGCCATGCTCGACTGCGGCCAGGTCCACGTAACCGTCGACGCCGGTGAAATCGGCTTTGACTTCGCCAAATACACGCAACCGAGCCACGCCTCCATCCGGATAGATGTGCAGGCGAACGTGCGTGAAAATCGTATCGTTGCGGGCATCGAGAAAGTGATGCGAATCGCCGGCGAGGTCGGTTTTGGGAATCAACTCGACCCACCCGTCCTCCGGCGCGTCCTCCTTGCTGACGCAGGCCTCGATCGAGGCCTGCGGCGGATAATTGCCGGTGAAGTAACTGGTATCGACGTCGAACCCGTGAATGACCCCAGGCACGCCCAGGCGAATCACGCAATAGTCATGGCCGGGCTCACGTTTGCGCCTGCTTTCCCAGCCATCCATCCATTTGCCGTGATCGTCATACTTGTCGTCAATGAATACCGGGTCAGCCGGATCGATCAGGCGCTCTTTCGCACCGAAGAACTCATCCGTGGCATATGTAACGCGTGTACCGAGACGCGGCCGTTCGAGCTGCACCCATTTGTGCACCTTGTTTGTCATTCGTCGCTCTCCATCGCAGCAAGACGCAACCGCGCAATCTGGTGTATCTCAGCGAGTGCCGTTTCAAACTCGAGGTCGTAGTCGTTTTGCAGGCGGGCGCTGAACGCATCGAGGATTTCGGCCCTGCTGCTGCCCCGCACTGCCATAACAAACGGGAAACCGAATTTTTCCTTGTAGGCCTCATTGAGCGCCTGGAAGCGTTCATACTCGACCTTGGAACACTGATCGAGGCCAGCGCTCGACTGTTCTGCCGTGGAGTCCGCGGTCAGTTCGCCAGCCAACTGCGCTTTGCCAGCCAGGTCCGGGTGTGCCCGAATCAGCGCGAGCTGTTTTTCGGTATCAGCATTATCGACGCAATCCACCATCAGTGCCGCCAGCTGCGCAGTATCATCGAGTTGCTCGGCGATCGGCGCCACACGTTCGGCAACCCAGGGTGAGTGCTCGTAAATCCCGGCAAACCGCGCAATGAAGTCGTGTGTATCCACTAGTCGTTTCCTTCGGCCGGATGATGTTCCCGCCAATGCGTTGCGATATCGAGGCGCGTTGCCACCCAGGCGTCATCGTGTTTCGCAACATAGTCGAGAAACTTCGCAACGGCTGCGGCGCGGCCAGGACGTCCGGCCAGGCGGCAGTGCAGGCCGATCGACATCATGCGCCCACCCTCTGCATGCAACACCTTGAACGAATCTTTGAGGTAGTTGTAGAACTGCTTGCCCGAATTGAACCCCTGGGCGGTCGCGAAACGCATGTCGTTGGCATCCAATGTGTACGGCACCATGAGTTGGGGCTCGCCATACGAATAGTCCCAGTATGGCAAGTCGTCCGCGTATGTGTCGGCGTTATATACGAAGCCGCCCTCCTCGGCCGCCAGTCTGTGGGTGTTTGGGCTGCAACGGCCCAGGTACCAGCCCGCCGGGCGCTCCCCGGTTACGCGTTCGTGAACCTCTATCGCCTTCTTCAGGTGAGCGCGTTCAGTGGCTTCGTCTACGTCCTGGAAGTCAATCCAACGATAACCGTGGCTCGCTATCTCCCAGCCTGAATTCTGCATAGCGACAACCGCTTGTGGGTTGCGCTCGAGCGCCATTCCCACGGCAAATACCGTGACCGGAATGTCGCGTTCCGTGAACATGCGATGTAATCGCCAGAAACCGGCACGCGAGCCGTATTCGTAAATCGACTCCATGTTCATGTGGCGCTGGCCTTCGATCGGCTGCGCGCCGACAATTTCGGACAGGAAAGACTCGGAGGCGGTGTCGCCGTGCAACACGCAATTCTCCCCGCCTTCCTCGAAGTTGATGACAAACTGCACGGCCGTGCGCGCCCCGTCAGGCCAGTTCGCCGCAGGTACGCTCGGTCCGTAGCCACGCATATTCCTGGGATAGTCTGTCATCTCGTTTTTTTCAACCCCTGGTACCACGCGTCGATAACCTGCCGCTCCTCGTCAGTCATAGCCGTGAGATTGCCGATAGGCATGACTCGCGTCGCGACCGTCTGCTGGTAGATTCGATCCGCATCAGTAACGATCTGCGTGTCATTGTCGAACATGATGCCGAGCGGCGCCACCGGGAACGCGGGATGAGTCGGCGTAGACGAATGACAGCTCGTACAGCGTGCGTCGATGATGTTGCGTACCTGGTCGAACGACGCGCCAGTATCGCTGGGTTCCTTCGGCTGTGGCGCAATGGCAAATGCAATTGCAGAAAGAATGAAGGCCGCCACCCCGATTGGCCACGCCGATGCGCTGCCTTTGTGCAGATTTACGAAGTAAACACGAATCAACGCGCCCGCCAGCGAAACGCCGATCAGGATAAGCCAGTTGTAAGCATGACCATAAGCCATCGCGAAGTGGTTGCTGGTCATGACAAACAGCACCGGCAGCGTAAAATACGTGTTATGCACGCTGCGCTGCTTGGCCTGGATACCCGGAGCGGGATCGGGCACGTCGCCCCGTTCCGCTGCAGCGACCATTTTTTTCTGCCCCGGGATGATCACGAAGAAAACGTTGGCTACCATGATGGTGCCGAGCACGGCGCCAAAATGAATGTACGCGCCCCGGCCACTGAACAACTCGCAAAGCCCCCAGGCGAGCGCGCTGCTCAGGAGTAGCAGGACCGCCGCGAATGCACGTTCGTCCCGCGCCAGCGGTGACTTGCATAACAGGTCATAGACGAGCCAACCACCGACAATGAACAAAACCGCAATGCCAACAGCCGCCGGGACAGACAGCTCTGCAACCGACCGGTCGATCAGGTAGACCTCGGCGCCATACCAGTACACCAGGGCTGTCAGGAAAATTCCGGACAGCCAGGTCGTATACGCCTCCCATTTGAACCAATGCAGGTGATCGGGCAGCTGTTGTGGCGCAACCTTGTACTTCTGCGCATGGTAAAAACCGCCACCGTGCACGGACCAGACCTCGCCGCCCACGCCTTTGTCATCGTCCGCCGGGTCCTTTGGCGCTACGAGATGATTATCCAGCCAGACGAAATAGAATGACGCGCCAATCCATGCGACACCGGCGATGACATGCAACCATCGCACAAGAAGATTAAGCCAGTCGATAATGTAGGCTTCCATGCTAGCGGCCTATGGGATGAACGTTGTCAGGATACTCTGCAGCGGCCGAATCTGCCGCGCGCTCCCTTGTCTTCAGTATCTCGGCGGCAGCCGCAACCGCAATCTCGGCCGGCTTTTTGCCGCTGATGCCATCGACACCGATAGGACACACAAGCGAATCGATAGTCGCTTGTGGCATGCCTTGCTGACGGTAGCGTTTCTCAAACCGGCGACGCTTGGGCAGTGAGCCGATCAGGCCGCAGTATTTCGCATCCCCGCGCCGCAGTATTCGATCGCAAATTTCGAAATCGAGCGCATGGCTGTGGGTCATGACCAGGTAGTAACTGTCGGGCGGCATCGCAGCAACTTCAAGAGCCGGCTCGTCCGCCTCGATCGCTCGCACGTTGCCTGGCACGTTGCGAAAAAAATTACGGCGGTTGTCGATCCAGCGGATATTGCAGTCCAGTCCCGACAATGCGGCCACCACGGACGAGCCAACGTGCCCGGCGCCAAACACGGCTATATTCAGGTCCGGAACCACCACGGGCTCGTAAAACTCCTGTACCTTGCGCTGAGCCTCCGGCCTGCCAGCGAGAATTGAACGAGCTGAGGCAACCATGGTGGAGTCCGCATCCTGTTCTTCGATACCGAACACCTGGTCCGCCGTCGCTACGAACTTGCTCGGCGCCGAGCGCGATATGCGCGTCACGACGACAGCCGGTTCTCTCTGCCCGTGCAGCGCTCGAAGATCTCTGAGCCAGGCGGGTATCCCACCTGCGAACGGCTCAAACAGTATCTCGACAACACCGCCGCAACACTGCCCCATGGATGCACCGAGCGGGAAACTGCGCAACGCCAGTTGTTCGTCTTCAAGCATGCCCACAGCTACGCGCGTACTCTGGTACTCGAGCTGCCCGCCACCGATCGTGCCGATCGTCTCCGTCGCCGTGACGATCATCTTGGCTCCGATCTCGCGCGGCGCCGAACCGCGAATGCCCGCCACCGTAACAAGAACGGCTGGCTCACCCGCCGCCATCAGGTCATTCAGTTCGTCGATCCACTCATTCACCCTCGGCACCTCGCAGCGCCGACAGAATCGCCTCAGGCGTTGCCGGTGCCCGCAAATCCGGCATCGGCATATCGCCGTCCGCGAGCGCGTCACGAATCGCATGGAACACCGAAATGCCCAGCATTAGCGGAGGCTCGCCAACAGCTTTCGAGCGGTAAATTGTCTTCTCGCGATTGGCCAGGTTCTGCACGAGTTCGACCCTGAAGTCCGGCGCGAGATCCGAGCAGGTCGGGATCTTGTAGGTCGACGGGGCGTGCGTCTGAAGTTCCCCTTTTTCGTTCCAGGACAGCTCTTCGGTCGTCAGCCAGCCGGCACCCTGCACGTAACCACCTTCAACCTGGCCGAGATCGATTGCAGGGTTCAGCGAATCCCCACAGTCGTGCAGGATATCGGTACGCAGGACCCTGTTCTCGCCGGTGAGCGTGTCGACGACCACCTCGGTAACCGCCGCACCGTAGGCGTAGTAGTAGAACGGTCTGCCACTGAATGAGGCGCGGTCATAATTGATCTTCGGTGTTCGGTAATAACCGGTTGCCGACAGGGATATGCGATTCGCCCAGGCAAGCTGCACGAACTCCGCAAAACCGAAGTCGCGGTCGCCGACACAGACCCGGTTATCGCGAAATTCGATCTGTGCCTCTGACACGCCGAAATGCCCTGCCCCAAATACGATCAGGCGCTTGAGAATCTTCGCGGCTGCTTTCTGCGCGGCTTTGCCGTTCATGTCCGCGCCGCTGGATGCGGCTGTCGCACTGGCGTTCGGCACCTTGCTCGTATCCGCTGGCGTTATACGGATCTGATCAACGCCGATACCCAGCTCATCGGCAACAACCTGCGCAACCTTGATGTAGAGGCCCTGGCCCATTTCAGTGCCGCCATGGTTAAGTTGCACCGTGCCGTCACGGTATATGTGCACGAGCGCCCCAGCCTGGTTTAGCAACGTCGACGTAAACGAGATCCCGAATTTCACCGGCGTGATTGCGATGCCTCGCCGCAGAATCCGGCTGGCCTCGTTGTATCGACGAATATCCTCGCGACGATTCTCGTACTCACTGCTTGCCAGGAGCTGATCAAACAGGTCGTCGATGATGTTGTCCTCGACGACTTGCTGGTAATGCGTGACGTTGCGGTCTTCCTTGCCATAGAAGTTGATGCGCCGGACGTCGAGAGGATCTTTCCCCAGCGTGCGCGCAATATCGTCGATGACGTACTCGATCGCAAACATGCCCTGCGGGCCGCCAAAACCACGAAACGCCGTACTCGATACGGTATTGGTTTTGCAGCGGTGCGATACGACGCGCACGTTCTCGAGAAAGTATGCATTGTCGCAGTGGAACATCGCACGATCGTTCACCGGACCGGAGAGATCGGCCGACATTCCGCAGCGTGATGCAAACTCAAAGTCAATGCCGAGAATCCTTCCCGCATCGTCGAAGCCGACATCGTAGTCGATGACGAAATCATGCCGCTTACCGGTCATGATCATGTCATCGTCACGATCGAGACGCAGTTTGCACGGCCGGCCGGTTTTGTCGGTAGCGAGTGCCGCAATGCAACCGATCAACGCAGCCTGGCTCTCCTTGCCGCCAAATGCGCCGCCCATCCGCCGACAAATCACGGTGATATCCTTTGAGTCTCTTCGCGTCGCATGCGCAATGATGCGTTGCACCTCGTCAGGATGCTGGGTCGAGCTGTAGACGAGCATCCCACCATCTTCCTGTGGCAGGGCCATTGCGATGTGACTTTCCAGGTAGAACTGGTCCTGTCCGCCAAGCGATACGCGCCGCTGCATTCGATGTGGCGCCTTGCTCAGTGCGGCCTCAGGTTCGCCCCGAACCAGCGTTTCGCTTGGCAGGACGAAAGACTCTTTTTCAACAGCGGTCGACGGGTCAAGAATCGCTTCCAGCTCGTCATAGTCGATGTTCGCCTTACGCGCCGCTTTGCGAGCGGCATCAACGGTCGTCGCTGCAACAACAAAGACCGGCTGCCCGACATACTGGACGAGCCCGTCCGCCAGCAACGGATCGTCCTTGACGATGGAACCGTAGTTGTTCTCGCCCGGGATATCACTTGCCACCATCGTATTGACGACGCCGGGTGCTGCACGGACGGCGGCAAGGTCGATGTCGCGGACGCGCGCATGGGGTTTCTCGCTCATGCCGACAGCAAGGTGCAAGAGGTCGCGAGGTTCGGGCAGATCATCAGTGTAGCCCGCCGTGCCCGCAACATGCAGGTGCGCGCTGTCATGCGGCAGCGCTTTGCCGACCGTCTTAGCGCCCATATGTGTACACCGTTTGCGGTGCCTCGCCGCTTGTTTCCAGCCAAAAGCGGCGCAGCAGATTTTGAACCGCCACAAGACGCATGTCCGCCGACGCGCGCATGTCCGTGATCGGGCTGAAGTCGCTGGCCAGCGCGTCGCAGGCGCTATCGATCGTGTCGGCATTCCAGGCCGCACCATTTACCGCCGCCTCGCAGGCAGGTGCGCGTTTGACTATTTCGGCGAGACCACCGCAGGCCATGCGGAAGTCAGTTACCGTGTCGCCATCGAGCTGCAGCCGGTAGGCAGTACATACGGCCGAGATATCCTGGTCGAATCGCTTCGACCATTTCTGGCTGCTGGCAATCACGCCATCGTCCGGCAAAGGGATCCGAATAGCCGCAACAAACTCACCAGGTTGAAGTTCGTTAACCTGGTAAGAACGATAGAATTCATCAAGAGCCAGTTCGCGCTGATCAACGCCTTTGCGCAGAACGAGCGAGGCACCCAGCACCATCAATGCAGGCATCGAGTCGCCGATGGGCGAACCGTTTGCGATATTTCCACCGAGTGTACCGGCGTTCCGAATAGGTGGCGATGCGAATCGGCGAAACATCTCCGTCAAGCCGGGATAGTGTTCGATAATGAGAGGAATGGCGTCCGCGAGGCTCACCGCACCGCCTATTTCCAGGTGTGTCCCGGAGACACGCTGCTCAAGCAGTTCGCGCACACGGCCCGTGTAGATGATCGTATTCAGCTCACGATGCTGTTTCGTGACCCACAAGCCGACGTCGGTGCCGCCGGCGAGCATCGTGGCATGTGGACGACACTCGTAAAGTTCCGCCAGCATCGAAATGTCACGCGGCGCGAAGAAACGACGGCCGTCGTGGTTGATCTCCAGTGAATCGTCACGTCCGATCGCACGCAACTGTACTTCATGATCCTTCGCATCCCAGTCGTCGCTCTGCTCATACATTGACTGTGCGGCAGCAATAATCGGCCGGTAACCGGTACAGCGGCATAGATTACCTGCCAGCGCATCATCGATCTCCTGCCGCGACGGGTCATCGTTTGTACGGTACAGCGCATAAAGTGACATCACGAAACCGGGCGTACAAAAACCGCATTGCGAAGCATGATGCTCAACCAGTGCCTGTTGCACGGGATGCAGCTCACCTTCACTTCCGCGTAGCCCTTCAACGGTAATCAGCTCTTTCCCGTCAATGGTTGGCAGAAACTGTATGCAGGAATTGACTGTCTTGAGTTCTAATCCGTCGCCACTGCGATCGATCTCGATAACGACAACGGTACACGCACCGCAATCACCTTCGGCGCAACCCTCTTTCGTACCGGTCATGCGCATGTCTTCACGCAAGAATTGCAGCACCGTGCGTGTCGGGTCGACAACCTCGGCCTCTACGACCTCGCCGTTGAGAATGAAACGAACAGTCGCGGCAGACATTCGGATTAGCTACCGCGGTAGGTCGAATAGGACCACGGTGATGCGAGAAGCGGTACGTGATAGTTCTCGTCACCATTCACAGAGAAGCGAATGACAACCGTGTCGAGGAACGCCGGATCCGCCAGTTCAACACCTCGCGCCCTGAAATAATCACCGATATCAAACTCCAGCTCATACGTGCCTGACACCATCAGACCGCCATCGAGCAAGGGACTTGCCGTGCGCCCGTCCTCGTTGGTCGTGGCATGCGCAATCTGTTCACGCGATTCACCCAATGAGAACAGTCGAACACCTACGTTCGACGCCGGCCCGCCATGTGACGTATCAAGAATATGAGTTGTGAGTCGTCCCATCCTTACCCCTTGCATGCAGATTCCCAGCCTTCGATTATACGCCGTGGGCGCGACTGCGCTCACTTTCTGCGCAGCTGAACCTATAGCTGCCGCAGCCAGAACCAACGAAATCCAGACTGGCGACTCCGCGATGAAACGTATTGCCCTGTTACTCCCACTGCTTGTTCTGCTCGGCTGCGAAGTGAAGATCGATCGTGATCCCGATATTGAATACCTGCTAATGCACGGTATTCCTGGCCGTTATGTCGAAGTGGGGCGCGATGAACGATGTCTACAAGACCTACTTCCCGAATCCGCACGCGCGCAGCGCACTGGGCGCCAGCGGGCTTGCACTCGACGCTCGAGTCGAAATCGAGTGTATTGCCGTCGTCCAGTGGTAACGTTACTCGGCGATCAGTTGGTCGCGCCGAACACCCAGTGACCTGAGGCGTTTGCTGTCGAGAACGTCCGCAAAGTTTTCTGCGAGCACCGCGTCGTCCAACGCCTTTAGCGTCTCACGCCATCCTGGGCTCACCTCTATCGATGCCGACACCAGGTGCGGTGGGCGGCCCTTCGCGCTCTTGAAGGCGCGCTCGTGTTCGACAAGGATGAGCTTCCAGGCGGACGGATCGTAGAGCATTCGCTGGAGGGTGCGGCCTTCGTTGTAAATCAGGATATCGAAGACGTACATGGCTTGCCACTGGAGCGGCAAAGCGCACGTAGCACCACTGCCCTCACCCGACGCGGAGCGCTGCCCTTCATTGCTGACTCGCTGGGGCAGGAATTGCAGAGATCCTTCGTTCCTCCCCACCTTGCGGATCACCGTGACCGGCACCATGTCCAGGTTCAACAGCCGGTCAAGCCGATAGGCGGCAACATCCGGGTAGAACCCGCGACCGCGGCGCTCGCTGAATATCGCCGAGACCGTGTGCGTGCCGTCGGAAACACTTATCAGCGTGCGGTCCGTCTCCTTGTCTTCGGTTTCCGAGAGAATTTCGCCTGTTTCCAGCAATTCTTCCAGTTTTTCAGCCGACAGGTTCCCTGCTCGCCCGCCTACGCGGCGCGGGTGCGCGATCGGTGCATAGGCTTCGGATCCGGACTGA
>CALDZH010000121.1 GCA_937944275.1 uncultured Woeseiaceae bacterium | reverse complement strand
ATCCGAATACCGATGACACGCGTATCGTTGCGTGCACAGACGAAGCGCTTGCTAACGTTATCGTGATAGACCCAGATAACCCGGTGACGCCGGCTGAGGGTGACTTCCTGGTTGCGCCTCCTTTATATGGCATTTGGATCTACGATCCGCGCGACGAGACCCAGTTGCCGATCGTCCCCGGTGAGGAAGGATTCATGTTTACGGAAGTTGTTTCCGCGGATCCTCGTACGGCTCCCATGGTTATCCCAGACGGCATGAACAATTACACGCTCGATACATCACTGCCCGATTCAGGCGAGGCGATACTAAATATTCGCAATGTCTACGATTTTGATGGTGCAATGCTGCCTGGTATCGACCCTTACGTCCTCGCAGACCCGGCGCAGACGTTGGCAGCCGATCGCCCGGCACGTTTCCTGCGCATCGAGAAGGCCGTTTCGATTCCCGACCAGGACCTGCGTGACATCGACAACACGGCATTTGGTGTTACGACGAGGTTTGGTATGAAGGAAATCGTCGGGTATACGCCAATCGAACCTGATGGCTCGGTGATGGTGCGCGTGCCCGCAAATGCTGCGCTCATGATTAGTGTAGTTGATGAGAATGGCATGCGTATCACGCAAAGGCACAACAACTGGATCGCGCTGGGTGAAGGACAGGAGCTCAAGTGCAACGGTTGCCATGATGTAAACAGCGGTGTTTCCCATGGTCGCCACGATGCGTTCGAGAGTGCATATGCTGGCGCACCGGCGGGGATCAACGAATTCCCGAATACCGATCCTAAGTGGTTTGTCGGTGCACCCGGCGAGACAATGGCCGAGATTCGTGCCCTTGTGACCTGTGCCAACGATGCCTGTTCGTCACTCGAGCCATCGATGAACGTGATCTATCGCGACGTCTGGAGCGCAAACCCGCTTGATGGGAACGGCGACCCGATTAACCCGGACATTGACTACCTGTACACGGACCTGACAACGACAGCGCCGACGTCGCTCGCCTGCCAGGCTGACTGGCAGTGGAATTGCCGGAGCGTGATTCATTATATAGATCATATTCATCCGCTATGGGGTGAGCCGCGCGTCGAGACCTTCGACAACGATAATGACCCGGTGACGCCCGAGATTCCCGTCCTCGATGGCAACGGAAACCCAATCGACAACCGGTGTACGGGTTGTCACATGTTTCCGTACATAGATCCGGTGGACGGGGTGACGATATTGCCACCGGCCGGACAACTGGAGCTGACCGACGGCTTGTCCAATGACGAGCCCGATCACCTGCATGCCTACCGCGAGCTGTTAGTTACTGATAATCTTCAGTTTGTGGACGCTGCTGGTGTGCTGACGGATGTTACGGAAATAGTGCAGGATGCCGATGGCAACGATGTTATCGTCACATTCCCGCAGCCGGCACCGGCATCAGTTGCGGGCGCTAGGGCATCGAGCGATTTCTTTGATCGATTCAATAATCCGAATCACCCCAGTTACCCTATTCACGGCAGTATTTTATCTAAAGCGGAGCAACGCCTCATCGCGGAATGGTTGGATGTCGGAGCCCAGTACTACAATAATCCCTTCGACGCCCCAGCCAACTAAATCCGCCTGGTTCGGATACGCTGCCGCCGTCGTACTGCAGGTTTTCCTGGGTGCAGCGGTGTTCGCCGCTGACGACGAATTGCGAACCGTTACTGTCGCGGACCCTTACCTTGAGATGCATACGGGACCAGGCCGAGGCTACCCTGTATTTCACGTCGTTGATCGCGGTGAGTCAGTTGATGTCGTGATGCAGCGTACCGACTGGTACCTCGTGCGTACTGACAACGGCAAGGAAGGCTGGGTTGACCGCGAACAAATGGAGCTGACCCTGCAGCCTGATGGCGAACAGTTCAGCTTCGAGCGGGCCAGCATCGAAGACTTTACGAATGCCAGATGGGAGACTGGAATTCTCGCGGGTGATTTCGGTGGCGCCAATATCATTTCGCTGTATGGCAGCTATTCCATGAACCCAAACATTTCCTTCGAACTTTGGGGTTCACAAATTCTCGGTAATTTTTCAAATGGCTGGATGGCCAATGCCAACGTCGTTCACGAGGCCTGGCCCGAGTGGCGTATATCGCCGTTCTTCACGCTCGGCACTGGCTACATTCATACCGAACCCAAATCAACCATCGTCCAGGGCGAAGATCGCAGTGACCAGATTGGTCATGTTGGTGGTGGTTTCCGTATTTATGCGACTCGGCGGTTCCTGTTGCGCGCCGAATACAAGAGCTACGTGGTTTTCACGAGCCGTGATGAAAATGAGGAAGTAGAAGAATGGAAAGTCGGTTTCGCGTTCTTTTTCTGATCGTTGCGATGATCAGCCTGTCCGGTTGCGCCGCGACGAAAAACTTGTTCGGCTTTGACAGCCGGGAGGAAACGTCGCCGACCGCGGAGCCACCCGGGCAAGTCATCGATCCCGAAGTTGAACGCCGTGAGGTCAAGGAACCGGCGATTGACCGCGAAGACTTCGAAGTTGGTGCGTTTGCAGGGATCATGAGTATCGAGGATTTCGGTTCGGACCTGTCTTATGGTTTGCGCCTTGCTTATCACATCACGGAAGGCTTCTTTGTTGAGACGACGGCGGGCTACTCGCGCGCTGGAAAAACGAGTTTCGAAATCCTGTCTGGCGGCGCGGAGTTGATCTCGGACAGTGAGCGTGACCTCTACTACTACAACCTCAATCTTGGCTATAACATTCTTCCTGGTGAAGTGTTCCTGGGCGAGGGGCGTGCCTACAACACCAGCCTGTACCTTATTGCGGGTCTCGGCTCGACGACGTTTGCTGGCGATGATCGCTTCACGGTCAACTTTGGCGCGGGCTACCGCTTCCTGCTTACGGACTCGGTCGCATTACACCTGGATTTTCGTGACCATCTTTTTGACATTGACTTGCTGGGCGAAGAAAAGACCGCCCACAATCTCGAAGGCCATCTCGGCATCACGGTCTTCTTCTGAGGCAGGGATCACATTCCACGCGGTACTCCCGGGATAAAGTGAGCGGTATGGAAAAGAGAGTTATATGTGCAGGCCGAATATTGGTGCCGATGCTGGTCCTGGCAGGGCTTTCAGGCTGCAGCGGCATAGAGCCCTGGGTGAAGCCGTACGAACGTGACAAACTCGCGGATCCCATAATGGCTCTCGACGGCGACCCGGTTTCGACGGCATACATTCAGCATGTTTTTGAAGCCAGGGAAGGTGCGCGCGGTGGCGAAGGAGCTGCCGGCGGTGGCTGCGGATGTAACTGACGGTTGGGGCTGATGATTCGTCGCGTTTTACTGGTAGCAACAGCCCTTTCGGTCTTCGGCGCTGCAGAGGCGGGCGTGCTGCCCGACGATCGTGCCGATGTGCTCTATCATCGCTACGACGGTGGCGGTGTCACGATTGACGGTCCCTCGATTCTCGTGCGCAAAAAGGCGGGCAAGAGCCTTTCGTTCGTCGGCAACTATTACGTTGACATGATCAGCTCGGCATCTATCGACGTAATCACGACCGCAAGTCCGTACACGGAGGAGCGCACGCAATGGTCGATGGGTATGGATTATCTGCACGGCAATACGACGATGCGGGTCAACTACACGACGAGTGAAGAATCTGATTTTGACGCGGAAACCGTCAGCTTTTCTGTAAGTCAGGACATGTTTGGCGACTTGACGACGCTGACGCTGAGTTATGCACTCGGAGACGACCTGGTGCGAAAATCGGATGACCCGACTTTCGAAGAGCCACTGGACCGGCAGATCTACGGTGTCGGTATTACACAAATCCTGACGAAGAACCTGATCTCGTCCGTTAACTTTGAAACGATTACGGAAGAGGGTTACCTGAATAACCCGTATCGCTCCGTGCGCTACTTTGATCCGGACAGTGAGCTTGGCTACAGCTTCGAAGGCGAACTTTATCCGAACACGCGAACAAGCGTTGCAGTAGGCATGCGATTGCGCTATTTCCTGCCTTATCGTGCCGCAATCGA
>CALDZH010000120.1 GCA_937944275.1 uncultured Woeseiaceae bacterium | reverse complement strand
GTCCTGGCTCAGGCCGAGCGCGCCGTGGATCTGCATTGCGCGTTCAAGGACGTCGCAAGCCATCTTTGGTGCCACGATCTTGATCATCGCGATGATGTCCCTGGCCGCCTTGTTGCCGACGGTGTCCATCTGGTGGGCTGCTTTCAGCGTGAGCAACCTGGCCTGCTCGACTTCACAGATGGATCTTGCGACATCCTCTCGTACCGACTGTTGTTTGATGAGGGGCCTGTGAAATGCAACGCGATTATTGGCTCGATCACACATCATCTCGAGTGCGCGCTGTGCCATGCCGATGAGTCGCATGCAGTGATGAACACGGCCCGGCCCAAGGCGGCCTTGAGCGATTTCAAAGCCGCGGCCTTCGCCAAGGATGATGTTGTCTGCCGGCACACGCACATTTTCAAACAGGATCTCGGCGTGCCCGTCAGGCGGGTCCTCGTTGCCAAGCACCTGCATGGGGCGAGTGACCGTGACCCCCGGCGTGTCCAGGGGAACGAGAACCTGCGACTGTTGAATGTAGCGATTCTTATTATCGGGATCGGTTTTGCCCATAACGATGAGAATCCGGCACTGCTTGCGGTTTGCACCACTGATGTAGTGCTTCTTGCCGTTGATCACATACTCGTTGCCATCGCGCTCAATGGTTGTCTCTATGTTGGTTGCATCGCTCGAGGCGACGTCCGGTTCGGTCATGGCGAAAGCCGACCGTATTTCGCCTGCAAGTAGTGGTTCCAGCCACTCCTTCTTCTGTTCCTCATTGGCATACCGCGCCAGCACTTCCATGTTGCCGGTATCGGGCGCCGAACAATTGAATACCTCCGAAGCCCAGGTGACTCGCCCCATTTCCTCTGCGAGTACTGCGTACTCAAGGTTGGTCAGACCTCCGCTATAGTCACCGTACTCCACTGGCAGAAACAGATTCCAAAGACCCTCGGCTTGCGCTTTCTTCTTCAGTTCCTCGGTCAGGGGTGTAGTACTCCATGGATCGGCAGCCAGTTGTTCCTTGTAGGTATGCTCATTTGGGTAGACGTGGGTGTCCATGAAATTGCGGACACGTGTCAGCATTTGTCGGGTCTTGTCGCTGTGTTGGAAATCCATGAATCCTCTCCGGCATTCGTCATTTGGATCTGTGAATAGTCATTGCATGAGCTTAAACTGGCGCAAGGAATCAAGCGAGTTTATTTGAGACAGGGCCATGCGACCAACAACCGATCTTTACGACGACTACGAAGACTCCGTCCAGACCTGTTCAATCCAGTTTCGGGATTTTGGAAGCAAGACCCGATTCAGCGGTCCGGTCAGGACCGTAGCCTGCCTGAATGACAATGTGCTGTTTCGGACGTTGCTGGGTGAGCCTGGCAATGGAGGCGTCATTGTCGTCGACGGAGGCGGTTCCATGGACTGTGCGCTCATGGGAGATATGCTCGCCGCCAGGGGCGCGGCCAACGGCTGGTCCGGCGTCATCATCTTCGGCTTGATACGCGATTCAATCGATATCTCGAAAATCGACATCGGGGTTAAAGCTCTCGGCGTGAATCCGGCCAAGAGCAAGAAGGACGGTGAGGGCAGTGTCGATGAGCCGGTGGAGTTCGGTGGCGTACGCTTTGAGCCGGGCGCTTGGGTTTACTGCGATGAAGATGGGGTTCTCGTTGCTGCGCAGCAGCTCGATACGTAGTCTCGACTGGTGAATCTCACGGAATCTGCAACGCGACAGCAACGACGATTGCTGCTGATCTGCCTGTTCGTAGTTTTTCTGGCCAGCTGGCTGGCGTCGCAGGTACAAACCGGCGGCGGCCGGGTCCAGGTCGAGTCAATCAAGATCCCGGCACATAATGGTCAGTGGGTAGTTGCCGACCTTTTCAAGCCGCGTTCCGCAACGGCCGAATCGCAGGCCCCTTTTATTGTTGTGGTTCCGGGGTTCCAGCGTTCGAAAGAAGCGTTGTCCAATATCGCCCTGGAGCTTGCGCGCCGTGGCTTCGTTACCGCGTCGATCGACCCGTATGCGCAAGGTGGGTCGAGTGCCTCACTTAGTCGCAGGGCAGCGACGACGGAAGGCTACGGCATGTTCGCGCTCGTGGACTACGCGGCGAGCAGTTCCAATCTCAACTATATCGATCGATCAAGGATCGGCGCGACCGGCCACTCTGCCGGCGGCAATGCGGCGATACGTGGCGCGAACTACTTCGGCAGGGAGGCGCAACGCACCGGCCAGCCCAGCAAGCTCCATTCCGTGTATGTGTCCGGTTATGTACTCACCCTGACCGATGAAGTACTCCAGGACGTGCGCTCCAACGTTGGCGTCAGTTATGCGTTCTATGACGAGGGCGCCTATCGCAACGAATTCGCGAACGGCGATATGCGCGTTGCTCCGGAAGCGCTACGGACCGTTAGCTCGGGGTTGCCGGCGAACGCAGCGGTCAACGTTGTCGAACTTGGCAAGTACTATGGCGACAAGCGCGAAAGAACGCTCCGAGTTGTTCACAACGAACGCGTACTGCATCCGTTCCAACCCTACATAGAAGAAGCAACGGCTAATCAGATTGTCTATTTCGAAACCGTTTTCGACGTCGATAGTACGTTGTCGCCCTACGACCAGATCTGGCAGTGGAAGGAGTTACTCGGTGTCGTAGCGCTGGTTGCAGCGCTCACGTCGATCGTGCCGATGGGGTATTTGCTCCTGCATTCAGCATGGTTCCGGAGCCTGGTTCATCCCGTTCCCAATCCGCTGCCCGCGCCAGCCGGAAAAGGGCGGGTGCTCTTTTGGGTGACTTTTGCGATAGCCGCGGTCATTGCGTGCTTTAGCTACATTCCGCTGGCTGAGCTCTCCCAGAAGATGTTCGTGGCCGCCTCCACAAGGCAACTGACGTGGTTTTTCCCACAGCGAATGAACAACGCGGTCATGCTTTGGGCCGTGCTCAACGGCTCGGTCGGCTTCCTGATGTTCTGGCTGACGTATCGCTACTTCGGCCGGCACAACGGCATTTCTCCAGAGCACTGGGGAATCAAAACATCGTTCGCTGAGCTCAGCAGGACACTTGGACTGGCGGTGTTGTTGTTTGGCTGTTTCTTCCTGGTTCTGTTCGCGGTTTATTACTTTCTGCACGTGGACTACCGCTTCCTGTTCATGGGTGTTCGCGTTTTTCAGCCGGAGCTGTTGCTCCTGCTCGCCATGTACGTGCCGTTCTTTTTTATCTTCTTTCTTTCCAACTCATTACGAATCAACGCGGCGATGCGATTCGCGGGCCAGCCGGAATGGCGCAGCATGCTCCTCGGTGGCGTTGCAAATTCACTGGGGCTGATCCTGATCGTCATCGTGCAGTACACGACGTTTGCAGTAACGGGAACGGTTTACTGGACCGACGGCTGGTTGTACGTCAACCTGCTGTTTGCCGTTGTGCCGATGATGTTCGTGCTACCGTACTTCAACCGCTATTTCTTCCGCATGACCGGCAGGATCTACCTCGGACCGATGGTTACCTGCCTCATCTTCGTGATGATTCTGATCACGAATACGGTTATTTACCTGCCCCTCTAGATATGGAAAATCCACCAGCTTGTTCATGGCAGGTGGCCGCCAACCGACACTCCGCACATGGAGCACCGCGGACAACATACCCTCACACGCCTGCGGCTATAGATTCGGGTATGTTGTCCACGGCGCTCCTTCAAGCGCGTCATAGGTTCGTGCGACAGCCGCCATGCCGTGATCAGGGCGGGGAGGGACAGGTAGCCGAATCTATAGCCGAGCTGGCAGTCCGATGAAAATACGTGGCGAGGACGGAACACGCGAGGCGTGTTCGGCTACCTGTCCGTCCCCGTCCACATAGGTGGCGTGTCACTACTAGTCGGCCGAGCCTGCGTATCCAGCTTCGGCGAGCAGGGTGATCATCCCGACCTGGATGCCCAGGTAGCCTTTATCGTTACGCCACGACTCGTCGGGCGAATGCGAATTCCTGCTCTCGCCGCCACGGCTCATGGTAATAGCCGGTATGCCGAGGGAAATTGGCAGGTTCGCGTCGGTTGACGAGATCTTCAGGGCCGGCTCTATGCCAAACTTGCGGAGAGTAGCAGCGGCTATCTCGACAAGATGCGCGTTTGAGTCATTGCGCGCGGCCGGCCTGGTTCCAACACGCTCCATGTCCACGGTCAGTTCCGGCCCTCCGAGACGCGCTGCATTTTCCTCTTCAAGCGCTTCCTGGACAGCGCTTTGCAATACGGCGTCAATGTCATCGAGTTTTCCCTGGTCGCCGGAGCGCATGTCGATTTCAGCCCACGATTCGAAAGGGACGGAGTTGATTGACGTACCGCCACCAATACGACCGACGTTATAACTGGTCTTCGGTCCGGACGTCGTGACGCCCGGTGCATTCTCTGCGAATTTCATAATAGCCCGCCCCAAGGCATGATGCGGATTGGCCGTGCCAAATGCGCCCCAGGAATGTCCACCCGGCCCTTTGAAGGTCACGCGGTAGCGATGTGAGCCAACGCCTCCATAAACGATGCGGTCCGCATCACCGCCGTCTACCGCGATAAAGCTGTCGATTTGTGGACCGCCGTCACGAAACAGGTACTTGGTGCCGCGAAGGTCACCAAGACCCTCTTCGCCAACGTTACCGACGAAGAGGATGTCTGCGTCGGTCTTTATATTGTTGTGCTCCAGGGCACGAAGTACACCCAATATGACAACCAGGCCGCGCGTATTGTCGCCGACGCCAGGTGCATAATATGTGTCGCCCTCGACTCGAACGGTCACGTCGGTTTCGATCGGAAACACCGTATCGAGGTGCGCAACATAGGCGACAACCCTGCCACCCGACCGCCCTGGCCGCCGACCGATAACATTACCGACTTCATCAATAGTTACGTCCGCCAGGCCGGCTTCCCTCAGCATCTCAGCAAACCGGAGTCCTCGCTTCTCTTCTCCAAACGGTGGAGCGGGGATCTCGGTTAGTTCGATGAGATCGTCATGCAATTGAGATTCCATCGCTCGGATGTGGTTCAGTGATGACTGAATGTCCGGCGCACCAAGCAGCTCGGATATTCGCTGTTCGGTATTCGCGGACACCATGACTGCGCCATCCTTGTACTCGCGCGGCGGCGTTTCTTCAGCAACAGCCACGCAAGCCGAGATCAGGAACAGGGTAAGGAAATACGCATTTTTCATAGAGTGAAGACCGTTTTGTGTAAAGGCATGATGAAGCCAGAAAA
>CALDZH010000119.1 GCA_937944275.1 uncultured Woeseiaceae bacterium | reverse complement strand
CGACCAGTTCTTCAAGGCGTGCTATTCGTTCCTCCTCGTTGCCTGTCTGCACGGCTATTTCCAGGAGCCGCGCCCGTGCTTCGATAGATTCAGAAATCGGGTTTGGGTAACGCCTGACAATGTTATTGAGTACACGCTGTTAGGCGGCCAATACACCCGTTTGCTCGTACAACTCGGAGGCTTTCCACAACGCTTCACGCCGAACGTCGTCGGTGCTTGAAGCCGTGTCGGCAATGCGTTCGAATTCAGCGGCAGCCTGTCCGACCTGTCCGGACTCAAGGTACGTCACCGCTAGCTTCTGGGTCACGTCGTCCGCGAATTCACTATCCGGATGGTCGCGCCGAAATTCTTCGAGCACAACGGAGGCACGATCCCAGGCTTGCAGGTTGATCAGTGCGGCGGCGGCATCGTACTCGGCCGTTGCGCGAATGGCAGAGTCCGGTACTGCCTGCCCCAGGCGACGAAAGTGCGTCACTGCAGTTTCAAGATCGCCGGCATCACGCGCCATCTCACCCTGCTTGTAAATTGCCGAAGCGATACGATCCTTAATAGCCTGGCTTGCAACCGCATCATCGGCCGGCGTGAAATTGCGCAGACTGTAGTATGCGCTTTCGGCGTCCGTGTAATTTGCGAGATCAAATTGCGAATGGGCGATGACCGTCCACGCGGTACGTGCCAGTTCCGGTTTGACGGGCGGTTGCTTGCCTACTACGGACTGGCCAACGGCAATTGCGAGACCGAAGCGATTCTGCCGGAACAGGTCTTCCGCAACAGTCGTCAGAACAGCGCCCGACTCGGGATGCTCGGGGTAGGTTTCCGCAAATCTCAGGCCGCTGTCGAGGTAGGCCTGGTGCCACTCGTCTTTAGCCACGCCGCTCAACACTTTCTCGTGTTCACGGTAAGCAAGGATCGCGGCGTAGCCGGCCTCGGCGGATTTCTCATGAAAAGGGTAACCGTAGGCTGTGCGCTCGTACTCGGTGACCGCATCGCCGTACTCCTCGCTCTCGTACAAGATTTCGGCCAAGAGGAAATTCGTATTCGCCGTGTCGGACTCGCCGGGGAAATAGTCGAGGTATTTTCTGTACCAGTTGGCCGCCTGCTGGTAGTCGCTCTTCCTGCCATCTCGTTGCGCTTCGGCGTGGTAGTACTGCGCGAGGTCTGTCAGGTTACTCTTCAGATGCCCCGCAACAGCCTCATTCTCTTCACGAGGATTGCGATTCCAGAAGGGGCCGTCCATGCCATAACGTTCCGCAAAGCTCTTCTTGCCATCGAGCACGAGACTCGGGAAACCACCCTGCTTGTAGGCCTCGATAACCTGCACCTGGAGCACCGGTGCCTTCGGGTGGTAGGGGTCCTGGGTGACGAATGCTTCGTAGGTCTCGGCAGCATCCTGGTAGCGCTCTTGCTCGAGGTACAGGTCGCCGAGGTTGCTGTAGATAATATAGGTGTATTTCGGCAATCCTCGTTGAGCCAGGAATGCGTCGATGCTGTCTGCACCTTCTATGTAGGAGAAACTGATACTCAATACACGAAAAGTGTCCTCGACGAGCTCACGTTCGGCACGCTTCAGTGTCGCAAGTCGCTCGTCACCTTCTCCTATCTCCACACCAGCAAGCTTGAGGTCCAGTAATTCGAAAAACGGCGACAGGCTGTCTTCGTACCAGGCCAGTTTGAACTGCGACCAGCCCAGTTTGTAAAGAGACTGCTCATAAAAGCGCGATGCATCACCGTACTCAACGACCTCCCGGTAAGCCATCTCGGCATCGTTGTAGCTCTTGCGCAGAAACAGCATCTCGCCGCGGCGGAACTGCACCTCATCGACAACAGCGGTATCGGGATAGCGCGTAACGAGTTCATTCAAGACTGCGAGCGCTTCGTCGGTGCGACCGCCGATCTCGTAGGCGCGGGCGAGCTGATATAAGACGGTGTCGTTACGCCGGTAATCGGGATAGGCTTCGAGCAGCATTTGATAAAGCTCAACCGCATTATCGAATCCGCGAGTGTCGAGCGATTCGATGTTTTCTATGAGTTGGTCGGCTTCGGTCGCCTCGACTTCCAGATCGCCGAGCCGGCGCATTGCTTCCGCACGCAGGGCCGGGTCACTGGAAACCAGATCGAGAAAATCCCGATAGCCTTCACGTGCAAGCTCCGAGCTATCGAGAATGATCTTGCCGGGACGAACCTCGACGGTCTTTTTTTCGAGGCTTTCAATCGTGTCTTTCTTTTCGACGCCCGCATTAGCCTGTGCCGCGACGAACGTCACGGCCAACAGCAAAAAAACAAGCGAAGAGCGCACCGTCATTCGGACTCCTCACCTGCCGTAGCTGCAATATCGTAAATTGCTGCCAAAGCAAACCGCGCCTGAATCGTGTAGATATCCAGCCGATCCTTCTGCGCCTGCAGCTCACCGGTCGCGATGGATTGGAGGAATCCACGCTGCCGCGACAATGCATCCTCAACGCGCATCTTGATGCTTTCGATGCGTGGAGACAGGCTCTGCACGCGATCGCTGAGACCATCAAAGCGGAGCGGTTCCTGGCGCATCGTCTGGTCAATCTGGCGCCGCGAACGCTGCGTTTCGACAAGCGCTGCACCGGTCTGACGTAAATCACGACGAATACGCCACAGGCGATCCTTGAAATCGCGTTCGAGTTGCCACTGCAGTACGCCCTTGATCAGGTCAATCTTGTCCCCGACTTCAGCTGCTTCCGGAATCTCCTCCCGCAGCACCGGAGTGCTTTCAAGGCCTGTTATTTCGCCCCACATGTCGAACTCGGACTTCGTCGCCAGAGCAAGCCAGTCATGGCTCTCCTCGATGTTGTTGAGGGTCGAGTCGAACTCCAGCTTGCGCGCCACCATGCCGTCGATATCGGCGGACGCCAACGACTCCTCAACGCGCGGCAGACGCTCGGCATAGGCTTCGATACGCGTCTCGAGCATATTTGCATAGACATCGATATTCTGTTGCCAGGTGTCCAGGTTGCGATACAGGTAGCTCAGGTCCCGGTAGTTCTTGAGGCCCTCCTGAAACTCGTGGGTCGCGAGCAAATGAAACAGGTAGCGAGCCTCCGGCCCTTCAGGGAGTTCTTCAAGCCGCCAATACCAACCGGTACCGTCCAGAGGGTCATTGGCAATGAACTCGTCAAAAAACTCACCCGACTCAATGTGGTTGATCGTGCTGTCCAGACGATTCGATTCTTCGTAAAACGCCTCGATGGCATTTAGATAGTGATCGGCAGCCTGGCTGATTGAATCGAGTTTCGCCATGGCATAGGGAATCGCCAGCATTGACTCCTGGACCGCTGAATCAAGCAGATCCCGGCCACGAAGTTCCATCCACGGGACAAGCGCGCGATTGAAGTTGTCCATTTCAGCATCGGCCCAACCGACGCCCAGCAACGCCTTGTTGGAGAACGGGCCCTCGAGGCGGACGCGTTGCAATGGCGATTTGGCCGCATAGGGCTGGCCATCCTGTAGCAGGGCGTAACCAAGCGCAAGATTGGCTTTGTCCCGCAACGACGTCAGCTCCTCGTTGAAGGGGTCCATTTCACCAAGCTCATTAAGCAGCGCAGCCGCCTCGTCCACGCGGCCGCTGCGCACCAGCGCAACACCAATGTTGAACTTGGCATAGCTCGCCCATTCCGTGCGGCCCTTCCAGTTACGCAGCTTCGCAACGGCTGCATCGTACTCACCGGCGTCGATAAGGATCTGAGCGTCGAGCATCAGTGCCTCGCGCTGCAAGTTATCGGGCAAGTCATTCTGAATATAGGACAGGGCTTCGCGTGCCTTGACGAGGTAACCGCGCTGGTACCAGATTTTTGCCAGGAAAAACCAGGTACGGTCACGGACGTCACCGTCCACGTTGTTCGCCAGCAGCCGCTCGAAGATCTCCGCCGCTTCAAGGTGGTGACCATACGAAAGGTACATGCCGCCCAGCAACAGCTCTGCCTCATCGGCGTGGTTGGTAAGCTGCTCTTGTTTCCTGGCGGCAAGCAGGCGGACCAGCGCCGGAAAGTAGTCTTCCTGATAAAAATAAAACAGGACCTCGCCGTATTGCGGATCCTGAACGACAATGGGTTCTTTGCTGCTTGTTGCACCAAGCGCTACCGGTGTCAGAAACACCAGGAACAGGAGATGGCTAAGAATTGAGCGACCTGAAGGCAACAATCACTCCCATTCCTTGATCACGAATTCCGGTTGCTGCTTCTTGACCCGATCAGTAATTTCCAGTTCGACGTATTTTGCACCGATCCCCTTGTCGAAATTGATTGTTGCTCCGCGACGGTAGTCACGGACGTGAGGACCCTTGCCCGTGAAGATTGCGATGAGTTCGTGGTCGCCGGTCTTCAGATTTGCCATATGCACGCGGTGTACGCCGCCGCGGATAAGTGCATCAGCCTCGCGCTCCGTATACAGGTAGTTCGCGACTTCCTTACCGTCGATCTTGATAGTGACCGAATCGAGCTCGAAGTACTCACCAACGTCCATGGAAATAAAGAACGCCACCTGTGAGTTGGCCGGAAACAGCAATTCCTCCTCGAGCAGGAACAAGTCACGATTGAGATCAAGAACCTCTTTCTTCAGCGATTGCACGTCCTGGTCGAGGCTGCGGAACTGCTCACGGGACTCCGCCTCTCTTGCTTCCATCATGCGAGCATCGGCCGTCGCCGCACCCGCATCCATTGAGGCCACGTCCTGCGCGACCGAGACGCTGCCGAAAGCGAGCATCGTTATTGCCATGAGTGTGCTGAATAATCTGGTCACGTTATTCTCTTAACAGCGAACGAATCTGGTCCAGGTAGGCATTCTCGTACCCCGGCTTATAGCCGTGATGAACGTATCGAACCGTACCCTCGCGATCTACGAGGACGGTTACCGGCATTGCTTCAACTTCATACAGTTCACTGACTTCCTTGCGCGCGTCGAAGAGCACCGGAAAACTGACGCCGAGTTCGTCAATCATCTGCATGGCGCGACGAGAGTCATCATCGATGTTGACGCCCAGCAGATTGAAGCCGACGCGCTGGTAGCGGGCATACAGTTCGTCCAGCAGGGGCATTTCCTGCCGACACGGACCGCACCAGGTTGCCCAGAAATTGATCATGACCACGTCGCCCCGGTATTCCGAAAGGCGCAGATTCTGGCCGGTCGAGCTTTTCAGTGCGAAGTCCGGTGCAGGCTGGCCCTCCATACCCGAAGATGCGAGGCTCGTTGCGGCAAAAATGCTGAAAGCCGCGGCAATAATCGAATGTTTGAGTTTCATACGTCCATTCCTTTGTATAACTAGCCCTCGTCCTTCCACTGGAAAGCGCTACGGACGGCATAGTTCATCGGTGAATGGTGACAGCCACAACCCTCCCGGGCCGTGATAATCGTCACAAATGCCCGGATTCTTCTAAACATAATGACGATTTCTCTACGGTCACGCCGAAAGGCGCAACCTTCACAGATTAAGTTAAATCGATCTGAATCCCAAGGTTTTCTCGCTCGCGAAACCCCAGCCCCATAATAGGCGTATGAGTATGAAACTAAAGCGAATATCCGTCGCCTTTCGGCGACATTTACGGGTTTTCAGTCGTGTGACTGGGCCTCGGGTTGCATCAGGCCATCCGAGTAGAAAACCTCGCCTTCGGCGTTAATGACGATGCCCTCGTAGTCCGGCAAGGTGCCCAGTAAGGTCAGCCCCCGCTCCACACCCATGACGAAAACGGAGGTGGACAAAGCATCCGTAAGGACCGCATCGGGCCCAAACACCGTCGCACTGAGGACCCCGCTGGCGGGCTCGCCCGTACTGGGCTTGATGATGTGGTGATAACGCACGCCGTCCTCGTCGAAATAGCGCTCGTAATCGCCCGATGTGGAAATTGCTTCGTCTTCCAGCGGAATTGAGATAGCTACTTCACCGTCCTTGCGAGGATCGCGAATACCGACCATCCACGGCCGCCCCCGACGATCACCAAGCAGCCTCGAGTCGCCGCCGGCTGTCACTATCGCATTTTCAATGCCGCGGTGGCGCAGCAGATCAACACCGCGTTCCACGACGTAGCCCTTCGCGATGCCGCCGAGGTTAATACGCACGCCTTCTTTTCTGAAAGTGACGGTGCCGGCTGCCTGATCGAGTTCTACGAGACGATAATCGAGGTTGCTGCGTTCATCCTCCACCGTCTCCGCGTCGGGCCGTTGCCGAGAGCGAAAATCATAGTGCTGACCCACACTGTCAAACGTAATGTCGAACGCGCCAAGCGTAAGTACGGAGATATCCAGAGACCGCTGGATTAGTCCAAATAGCTCATCCCCAGCCACAACGGGCGCACTTGCAGCCTCGCGGTTGATTTTCGAAATTTCACTCTCATGTTTGTAGGTGCTCATGAGGCGATCTATACGTGCCGCCTCGTTAAACACCTGTTCGAGTGCCAGGCGACCATCTTCGGGGTCGTCACTCCACAGGTAAACACTCACCTCGGTACCCATCAGTGGGCGGGTTTCACCAACCCAGTCTGCGAAAGCCGCAGGCGCCAGCAGTGCAAGACCAAACGTTGCTAGTGTTAGCCCAAGCCCGGAGTTATGCTTGGTTAAACAACCAGTAAGCAAGGAGCGGGACTTTGACTTCATTCTTGATATTCCTCGGCATTATCGCCGCGATTGTGTTCTGGGCTATCGGCATTTACAACCGCCTGATCAACGAACGTAACCGCGTCAGAAATGCTTTTGCGCAAATCGACGTGCAGCTAACCCGGCGTCATGACCTGATCCCGAATCTCGTCGAAGCCGTCAAAGGCTACATGAAACACGAGCGCGAGACGCTTGAAGCTGTCATCAAAGCACGCAATGTCGCCGTATCCGCGCTTGATGCCGCCAAGGCCGATCCAGCCAACGCAGCCGCAATCCAGCAACTTGGTGGGGCAGAAGGCGCGCTCGGTAGCGTCCTCGGACGGCTGTTCGCGTTGTCGGAAGCTTATCCCGATCTCAAGGCGAATCAAAACATGATGCAGTTCCAGGAAGAGCTTGCGTCCACGGAGAACAAGGTCGCGTTCTCGAGACAAGCCTTCAATGACGCGGTCTTGGGTTACAACAACTCGGCGGAGAATTTCCCAAACAATATCATCGCAGGTATGTTCAGCTTCGAACTCGCAAGCTTCCTCGAGATTGAGACTGAAGAGATGCGCGATGCACCGGAAGTTTCATTCACCTGATTAAGTCGTGAACTTCTTTGTCGCGCAGGACAAGGCACGGCAGGCGTCTCGTCGCCTGATCGCCGCGTATATTGTCGCGACTATCCTGATTGTCGCTGGCATCACGGCGATTGTCGGCTTCGCACTCTATACTTTTACAGACACGGGGTACGGGTACGCGCCGGGCGAATTCGTTCGCAATAACACCGGCATTCTGATCGCGACTGCCCTGCTGACAACCTTGTTCATACTCGGTGCAAGCATGTTCAAGACGTCCGTGCTGTCGTCAGGCGGCGGTGCCGTCGCCACGCAGCTGGGTGGCACACTCGTGCCCGCTGACGTGCAGGACCCATTGCGCCGCCGTCTTCGCAACGTCGTAGAAGAAATGGCGATCGCGTCGGGCGTGCCCGTTCCGGAAATCTACGTGCTCGAGGAAGAAAGCGGCATCAACGCATTCGCTGCCGGTTATACGCCCAGCGATGCCGCTGTTGCCGTTACACGCGGTACGCTGGAGTTGCTGGATCGTGACGAACTACAGGGTGTGATCGCACACGAATTCAGCCACATCCTGAATGGCGACATGCGCCTGAACATCAGGCTCATGGGTGTTCTGTTCGGCATCATGGTACTCGGGCTGATTGGCAGACTTATCGTTCGCGGCGGCTACCACGCAAGCATCGTGTCCAGCCGCCGTGATCGCGGCACACCTGTCGTGCTGGTCATCGGATTGGGCCTTGCCATTCTGGGCGGTATCGGGATGTTTTTTGCACGCGTAATCAAGGCGGGCGTGTCACGGCAACGTGAGTTCCTCGCTGACGCATCTGCCGTGCAGTTCACTCGCCAGAGCGCCGGCATTGCAAATGCGCTAAAAAAGATCGGTGGTTACAGTGAAGGCTCATTAATCCAGGCAGCCGATCCCGAAGAAGTGAGCCACATGCTGTTCGGCTCCGGCTTGAAGCTAAGTGGGATGTTCGCGACGCATCCACCGCTGATCAAACGTATCCAGGCGCTAGACCCGAACTTCAAAGAATCTGATTTCCCGCGCGTTGACCCTCGACAGCAGCCTATGCAGGCTACCGGGGCCGGCGAAACCGGATCCGCATTTGCGGGCGATGTCACGACAGCCCTCGCGAGCGGCGGTGCGCAGGTGCTCGCCGAGTCCATCGCCGAAACGGTCGGTCAGCCCGAAGTCCAGCATGTAGAGTATGCGCAGCACCTGAGACATTCCATACCGACCGATCTCTATGAGGCCGCACACTCGGCCGAGTTCGCTTACCTCTTGACGATCGCCTTGATCCTGGACCGTACCGGCGATGTTGTCGACAGGCAGCTCACTCTCGCACGGGAGCAACTCGGTGCCGAGCGCGCCAAGCTGCTGCGCCGGTACTACGAAAAATTGATGGATACCGGCCCCGAGTTTCGCTTGCCGCTTCTCGGTATTGCTTTCCCGGCCCTCAAACTTCGACCACGCCAGGAATTGAGCTACCTGGTATCGCTCACCACCCGCATGATCCAAATCGATGGCGAAATCGACCTCTATGAGTATTGCTTTTATCGCATCATGATGACCAATCTCGGCAAGGCAAAGGACCCGTCCGGCCGCCGAAAGGCCTTGCGATCACGCCGCTCCGACCTGCAGGCCTCTGCCGTTGAATTACTGCGAATACTCGCAGACTATGGCCATAAGGACGATGAGGAAAGCCGCGCCGCGTTCAATACAGGCATCAACGCGTTGGGATCGTGGGCGCAGGACTACTCCTACAAATCCGATCGCCAGTACACAATCTCAGTGCTTGATCACAGCCTCGATGTGCTCCTTGGGCTCAACAGCAAGGGCAAGGAGTCGCTGCTACGCGCGATTAGTGCCACAGCCGGACACGACGGCAAGTTGACCGTCACTGAAGCGGAGTTGATCCGGGCTGTCTGCGCCACGCTCGACTACCCCTTGCCGCCAATTCTCGTTCACAAATGACGACCAGAATTCGCGTATTATCGAACCCAAGAGCGATACATTTGTCGGATTAACCCATGAAGAACACCCGCTTACTGGTCATCACGACCACACTAGCCCTCCTGTTAACGTCCATCGCAGACGCAGCAACGCGCGAAGAGAAGCGTGTCGCCGACTCTGCCGATGTGCTGGACCAGTTGTCACGTATTCCCGAAAAAGCAATTCCACCCAGCCTTTTGTCCCGAGCCTATGCGGTGGCGGTCATTCCCAATGTGGTTCGAGCCGCATTCGGGCTGGGTGCGCGTCGCGGCAAGGGCATCATCGTTGTACGCCAGGACAACAATTCCTGGAGTAATCCAGCGTTTGTTACCCTGACGGGAGGCAGCGTGGGCTGGCAGATCGGTGCCGAATCAACCGACGTTATCCTGGTATTCAAGACACGCAAGGGAGTCGACGGCATCGAGAACGGCAAGCTGACACTCGGGGCAAATGCGTCAGTGGCTGCCGGCCCGGTCGGTCGTCATACGAGTTTTGCAACTGACATCGAATTCAAGGCCGAGGTTTATTCCTACTCGCGCAGTCGCGGCTTGTTTGCTGGCATCGCGCTGGAAGGCGCCGGCGTAACAATGGACAGAAAGGCAAATGTCTCGTTCTACGGCTCAACGAGCATGACGCCGGAGAAAATCTTCGTCAGTTCGCCGAACATTGCGCCAGATATCGCCAACACGTTCATACAGATCCTGACCGCCCAGACCGCGCGACTGCCAACGTCTCCGGGCATGAAGGCGAGCACCGGCCAGCCGCTGGACAACGAGGAAGGCGAATCCAGTGTGCGTACCTACGGTATGCCCGATCCCGGCGAACCGACCGACAGTGACACCGAGTACGACCCGAACTACTAGAACCGGCAGGACACCACTTGGACGATCTTATCACCCGAATTCAGCAATTCGCTGAACTCATAGGACCGAATATTTACTTGCAGGCCGTCATCATCGCGGCGGCGTTCATAATCTTCGGCAAAATTGCCGACTGGATTATCTCGGGTGTCGTCGGTCGAATCGCCGCGCGCTCGTCCAACGATTTCGACGACAGCCTGATAGACCTGGTGCATCGGCCCATTTTTATATCGTTTGTGATGATCGGCCTGGGCCTCGGCACAAAACGCCTTGATCTGCCCGAAACGCCCACGATCGCTACGGTCAATTTGCTGAAGACGATTGCGATTTTTATCTGGTTCGGTGCATTCAGCCGCCTGAATAACCTCGTCGTCCGCGCCTGGCGCCAGTCCTCGCACAGCCAGATTGTACAAAGCGGTATGCTGTCCCTGCTTCACAACGTCATGAAAGTTGTGCTGTTTGCATTGGCGGGCTACTTCATTTTCCTGGCCTGGAACATTAACGTTACCGCCTGGCTCGCCTCCGCCGGTATCGTGGGCCTCGCCCTGAGTTTCGCAGCCAAGGACACATTGTCGAATCTCTTCGCTGGCGTGTCGATTGTCATAGATGCACCCTACAAGACCGGCGACTTCATCATCCTCGATTCAGGCGAGCGTGGTGTCGTTACGGAAATTGGCTTACGCAGCACACGCATCCTTACGCGCGATGATGTCGAGATCACGATCCCTAACGGCATTATCGGTAATAGCACGATTATCAATGAGGCTGGAGGGCCGCCGGCGCAACATCGCATCCGCATCGCGGTTGGCGTGGCCTACGGCAGTGATCTCGATCATGTTATCGCGACTTTGGAGCAGGTCGCAGCGGACAATGCAGCGATTCTGCCAAACCCGGCACCACGCGTACGATTCAGGCTGTTCGGTGACTCAAGCCTGAATTTCGAGTTGCTCGGGTGGATTGCAGACCCGGCGGATCGAGGTCGCGTCCAACATGAATTGAATTGCTCTGTCTACAAAGCGCTCGCCGCCAATAAGATCGAGATTCCATTTCCTCAGCGCGACCTGCACGTGCGAACTATGCCGGCTGACGACTAGCGCTCCGGTTCTTCCTCGGGAGCTGGCACGGCAACCGGAGCATTGCCGCCGTCAGTCGGCGGCAATACGTCACCATATGCCGCTGCAGGTTGCCCGTCCTGGCTTGCCTTGGGCACGACAGCAATCGGCACGTTGCCCTCAGACAACGTAGCACCTGAATCGGCCCCACCCTCGGGCGAAGGAAGTGCTCCGAATTGGGCCAGGTATTCTGCCTCCTTGCGAAGACGTTCAGCTTCTTCAGCACGCCTGCGCGCCTCGGCTGTCGCCTGCTGAGTGCGCCGCAGGGCCTCGCGTTTGCGTTCGGAGCGCTCCTCAAGTTCAGCACGTCGCAGCGCTTCTTCCTTTGCCTGGACAATATTCACCGCTTCGCGCGCATTGATGCATTCGGCGTCATAACGGGTCTCGGCACGATTCTTCGCACACCGCACCACAGCCGCTTCCAGAAGTAACGGATTGTCGACGAATTCGGTTACTGTCCGCGACGGCGGTGTCCTTTCAGCACAGCCGGCCAGGAGACAGATTCCCAAAAACAACGCTGTTAATTGCCTCGTCATAGCCGTTGGTCAAGTCCAAAAAATTGATTAAATGGTAGAAAATTCATAAATGTGCGAGTCACATGATAACAGGAATGTCGATTTCCCTTGGAGGTAAGAGTTCGCAGTTTTGGTATGAAAAGCGGTGTTTCGCGTTATAGTTCCGGTTGCTTACCGTATGGATACCCACTGTTGCCGGAATCGAACCAGTTTTCCCTGCTAGGCCAGCGGCGGTTTGCGCCGTTCTTCGCCACGCAGTTTCTAGGGGCACTCAACGACAACATCTTCCGCAACGGACTCGTCATACTGATCACCTTCCAGGGCGTCGTCGTCGCTGGTATGGACCACAATCAGCTGGCGAACGTAGCTGCGGGCCTTTTCATCCTGCCATTTTTCCTGTTCTCCGCAACGGCAGGGCAATTCGCCGATAAATACGAAAAATCAATGCTTATCCGGCGCGTAAAGACGCTGGAAATCGTGTTGATGCTACTTGCCGGTGTCACCCTGATTACCGAGAGTTACTCGTTGCTGCTGCTGGTGTTGTTCCTCATGGGGTGTCAGTCGACAATGTTCGGACCGGTCAAGTACGCCTATCTCCCGCAGCAACTGGCCGATCATGAACTGGTCGGTGGTAATGCGCTTGTCGAGTCCGGAACCTACATTGCGATCATCCTCGGCCTTATCGCGGGCGGCATAGCCGTTGGCGACGATCTCGCGGGCGGCCTGCAGATAAGCAAACAGACTCTTCTGGGCGCCAGCTTAATTTTGGTTGCTGTCGTCGGTTACCTCACCAGTCGGCAGATTCCGACAACGCGAGCGGTCGACCCAGAACTGAAGATCAACTGGAATGCCTGGAAGGAGACCTGGCGCATCGTACAGTTTGCTCGTGCGGAACGCAGCGTGTTCCTGTCCATCCTTGGGATATCGTGGTTCTGGTTTTTCGGATCCGCAATGACTATCCAGATTCCCGCATACACGCTGGATATCCTGAACGGAAACGAGACGGTTACGACCTTCTTACTTGCCGCCTTTGCCGTCGGCGTCGGTATTGGATCATTGCTTTGTGAGCGCCTGTCCGGGCATCGCATCGAACTCGGACTGGTCCCGTTCGGTTCTATCGGCCTCAGCCTGTTCGCGGTAGATCTGTACTTTGCACAACCGGAAGCCCGCAATATAGCTGCGGACTCTATTGCTGCATTCATAAGCAGCCCGGCTGGCCTTCGAGTTTGGATCGATCTCGTGCTGATTGGCGCATTCGGCGGATTCTACAGCGTGCCGCTATATGCGCTTATCCAAAAGCGATCCGCGCGGCAGCATCTTTCTCGCATTATTGCTGCAAACAACATCATCAATTCGCTACTGATGGTAAGCGCGGCAATCATGTCGATGGTGCTTCTGAAGTCAGGTCTGTCTATTCCCGAGTTGTTCCTGGTCATTGCTGCATTGAATGCACTCGTTGCAATGTATATTTTCACACTGCTACCCGAGTTTCTTATGCGTTTTCTCGCGTGGCTGGTCATAACTATCATTTATCGAATCAGACCCGGCGGACTTGAGAACATTCCGCATAAAGGACCAGCGGTCGTGGTCTGTAATCACGTGAGCTACATGGACCCGATCATTCTGGCAGGGTCCGTACGTCGACCGATGCGCTTTGTCATGTGGTACAAGATCTTCCAGATGCCGTTCCTGAATTTCATCTTCAGAACGATGAAGGCGATCCCGATTGCGGGAGCGCGAGAAGACCAGAAGATTATGGATGATGCATTTGAGAAGGTGGATGCCGAGCTGGCTGCAGGCAATATCGTTTGCATTTTTCCCGAAGGCGCCATCACGCGGGACGGAAAAATCGCGAGGTTCCGGCCCGGAATAGAAAAGATCATCGCACGGCGACCGGTTCCGGTTGTTCCCGCTTCGTTGGGCCGGCTATGGGGCGGCTGGCTCAGTCGCCGCCCCGACGGGAATTTGCGCGTTATCCCGAGACGGCTGTTCGCACGCGTGCCCGTGTCATTTGGCGAGCCCGTGCCCCCATCTGATGTTACGGCAGCAAGGCTTGAACTACTGGTTCGGACCATGCGAGCCGACGAACCTTAGTCAACCGGATCTACCTCGACGGAGTAGCCAAGCCGGGTTCGCCACTCGGCTAACAGATCGTTTCGATTGCCAAACAGTGCCGGGCTCGACGACCCCGGAAACGCCAGCTCAACCAGCTCAACGAATCCGTTTCGGGCTGCCGGTAGATACGCACGATTTGCCGTTTTCGAGTCCGGCGGCCCGAAGACTATGCGCCCGCCGTTAAGCGGCTTGGGTGAAAATGCGCTGTCAATCCAATTCAGTCCGTCTCCTGACACGCCGACCCGATGTGTCCATCGCGCCGTACGAAAATACGCGCGCGTGCCGCTGTAAGTGAACGCGATCTCCTCGACCGGCCCAGCAAAATCAATTGTCTGTTCAGAAACACGGCCTTCACCGAGAACAAACTGGCTGGCTCGGCCCTGGTCGTCAACCATGACAAGAAAATCTCCACGGGGGGACGCCTCAAGCCGTCGAATCGCGCGCGGTCCACGCCATAACTGCTGCATTGACCAGGCGCTTTCGTTATCTCGCTTGATCGTTTTGAGCACACCGCTTGCCCCGCCCGCGTAAATTCGGTCGTCCGCTGCGAATGCCAGAGCATTACTCGCCTCGCCGAGTTCGAATTCGCCGACCGTCGATCCATTGGCGACATTAAGCAACAGTAAGCCGGTGCCCTTTTGAATAGCCAGCATTTGGGCGCTTGGAGAAAAGACCATGGCTGAAACGCCATGTCCGTCGATATCAACGGCATATGGAAGTGGCTGTTCGCTCGCTACATTCCAGATCCGAATGCTGTTGTCCGTCGCGGCACTGGCGACAAAATCACCCGCCCGATCGTAACTGAGCAGCGAAACTTCAGCGCTGTGACCGATAAAGCTGACGTCATCATCCGTGGCACGCACTTCCTCCAGACCAGCGCCAACTGGCAGGAAATGGACATGTCCCGATGGATCACCCAGCACTATGCCGCGGCCACCTGGTAATGCAGCCATCACGCGATCACCCGATGGCTGCCACAGGAAATGCGCATCCAATTCGAGACTCGCGCCCGTGGCAGGTGCAGTCTCCGCTGCGCGCCAGAACCTCGACATGCCTCTCGGGTTGCCCGTAAAGATCACCTGTTCATCTTCGCTGAACGCGAGCATCGTACTCGAGCCCGTTGCTCCGCGAACGCCGATGGGCGGCCCGACCAGGCGCCCATCACTGCTGTTATATTTCTGGAAACCGGTCGCCGCCCTTCCCGCAAGTACACTCGCCCCGGTCGGCGAAAATACGAGTTGCCAGTCGCCATCCGCGAAATCTTCGAGCAACGGGCTTTGCGGCCGCTCGATACTCCAGAGAGAGACTCCGGATTGTCCATGCACAACGCCGAGCGTCTCACCGCCCGCTGCGATCTGGATAGCACTCGGCTGCACGGGCAGATCGATCTGTGCCAGCAATTCGCCGCTCGAGAAATCCCAAATGCGTATAGCACGATCATAATCAGCTACTGCGACTCGCGACCCGGTGTGATCTGTTGCGACGAGAGCAGGCACCCCGGCAATGGCGAGGTCTGCAACGACAACACCTTGCTCCAGCGACCATAACTCCAGGCGCGTTTCGATGTCGCCGCGATTTTGCACGAAAAGGTGAGTGCCATCGCCTGTCAACATCGCGCCCTTACTGGCCGGACCGACCGGTAACGACGTGACACGATCGCCGGATACTGCGTCCCAAAGGTTAACCCTGTCCTGCGTCGCCGTAACCAGTCGCCGCGCACCCGAATCCAATCCGATCAAGACCTCATTCTCGTTAACAGCAATTGCGCGCAGCGGTTCCGCGAAAGCGAGATCCCAGATACGCGCACTGTCACTTTGCATGGCACGTGCTATCGCGTATCGACCGCGCCTGTCGAACCATACATTGTCGGTCTCGCGTTCACTCGGATCAGGTATGTTCAGCCCTCGCTGGAAATCTTCAACGGTGCCTTGCGAGTTCAACTTAAGATTCCAACCGACGAGTTGACCGGCAACCCCAAGGCTTTCATCCCTCAAGCTGATCGACCAGGTCCCGGCGAGAGGCTCTCCCAGCAGGTCGCGCAGCTGCTCCGAGGAAATGCGTATGTCATCGTTGCTCGTCGTGCGCTCCAGTCCTGTTTCGATTTCAACGGCCCGGCCAGACGGCGCAATGAGCCTGATGCGCAGGTCGGACAGGCGCGCATGACTGATATTCATTGTCAGTCCTATCCGTGCAACCTTTCCTTCCCGATCCACGATGACGCGCCGTACCAAAGGGATAACCTCGAGCGCAGTAACCGACCATGCCTCGCGCTGTTGCAGATCCTGAGCAGAATAGGACCACTGCGAAATACGGGCACCGTCGGCGGACGTGAGTAGCATATTCGCCGGGTCAAAAACAGTTGTCGCACCCTGCAATGCGGGGAGGCTGGCCAACAACAGGGGGTAATCATCAGATATCAGGCTGCCTGCACGTTGCCGACGATGCGACGTCGATAACACCAGCGACTCGAGTGTAGCCAGCAGTGCGACGTCTCGCCTTTCATCACGTAACGCAGCACTTGCCTGTCTGTCCCAGAATGAAGCCACCAATGAATCTGGCAAACGTCCGGCATTCGGCAGTCGTGTCGACAGGTCCGCGATGGCATTGATCTCGTCTGCATCGGCGGCGACCATGGCTTGCCGCTCCAGAAATCCTCTAAACAGTCTGTCAGCTTTGTCGGCGTGCCCCGGGAATGACCTCAGGTTCTCATAGGCCGAAAAAGCCGCATCGAGTTCAACTGTTGATGATGTCATTACGCCCATGTATGGGCGCGGAAGCAATTGCGTGTACCAGAATGGCGCCAGCACGAACAAAAAAACTATGCCAACCGCAACTGCCGGTACACGCATGCGGGTTGGCAGGTTCTCATTTGCCCAACGGGCCGTGAACACTGTTTCGTACAGCCGGTTGCGAACTCGCAGAACACCGTCATGATCAATTTCAACCAGGCCGACAGCCATTAGCCGACGTTGCAGAGCGGACCCAAGATCAGCAGAAACCTCGGCACCCTTGCGAATGCGCCCGTAGAGATTGAGCAGTAACTCCACCTGCTTTTCATCTTTCATAAGCACGCGGTGGATATGGCTCATATGCGGCTCGCTGTGCAGGGCGGCGCGGCCCGCCAGCTGGGTCGTCGCTATGTGGTCGACATGTCCGGCGACATCACTCTCCATTGCCTCACGCGCGACCTGACGGGCAAGTTTCTGGCTCAGGTAAGGTTGTCCCCGCGTCCAGTAATAAATGCGATCAAGCGCCACTTCTGCATCGTCGTGCTTCAGATTGAGCTCTGTGGCAAACAGGTCCAACTGCTCACGAGAAAAATCGTCGAGTACGATCTGCTGCGTAACATTAAAAGGCGAAAGCTCAGGCTCGGAGACAAGGTTTACCGGATCACATTCACCAAGCAGCACAAAAGAAAGGCGCGCAAAGTCAGGGTCGGTGGTGCGGGCATTGTGTGCTGCGCGAATGCTGGCCAGCAACTGGTCTGCAAAAGGCAGCTCCTCTACGCACTGGATTTCATCAACGAACACTACAACCTGCTCGGCGACGAACTGGAGAACGATTTCAGAGTAGAACTCGAGCAGTCGCTGCCGATTGCTCAGAATTGACTTGTCGTGCCACCAGGTCTGAAGGTCATATCTGATTCGCAGCTGACGCAAAATGCGGTAAGCCACGTTGTAGTACCAGCGCCCCGGGTCGCCGCCGCTGTCACGCATGCCAATCTGCGCGAGATCGAGAATAGCAATCTTGCAACCACTGGCTTCGAGGCGCGCTGCAGTCGCGGCGATTAAGCTCGACTTGCCGCTATGATCAGGTGCGAGGACATGAGCAAACCTTCCGCTGACGAGGGTCTTGTACAGAATGTCATCAGCCCTGCGCTGAACGTAGCCGGCCCTGACTGCGTGCAACGGTGCGCCAACGCTAAAAAATTCGCCGGCATTATCAGTCTCCGTACGCTTGTCGGGCGGCGTCTGAGTGATCGATTCTTCGCTCATGCAACATTTGTCTAACGACGGGACGCCATTTTCGCATTATTCTTGAAGAAATGAATGCCGAAACGACCTTAAAACGCGACTTATTCGGTGACGTGACCTTGAAGAAGAGCGACGCTGGTGCGGTCATTGTTCGCAATACTGCCTCAGCTCGCTGGTGGGTGCGTTGGTTGGCAAGGTATTTGTTACGGCGGGAAGCCACGGCGCTCGCCGCATTGGATGGAATTGACGGCGTGCCCCGGCTTCTGTATGTCGAGCGCGACAAACTGGTGCGCAGTTACATCAGCGGCGAACCGATGCATCGTGCAAGACCGGACAACAGCGACTGGTTTGTTGCAGCATCTCGTTTGTTGAGACGCCTCCATTGCGCGGGCGTCAGCCACAACGACCTCGCCAAGGAACCTAACCTGCTCGTTCGCGATGATGGCACACCCGGCATCATCGACTTTCAGCTGGCCTGGCACAGCCGTGCTCGTGGACGCTTGTTTCGTATCGCGGCGCACGAAGACATCCGTCACTTGCTGAAACACAAGCGTACCTACCAAGCCGAGCGCCTGACTCGGCGAGAGCGCGATATTCTCGCCAATCCGTCACCACTGTCGCGTATCTGGATGGGAACCGCAAAACCGGTCTATCTGTTTGTTACGCGCCGGCTGCTGGGCTGGGCGGATCGAGAAGGTGCAGGCGATCGTGGCTCGCGAAACTGATGCCGTTCATTTCTTATCCGGTATACTCGCGCTGCCCGCAAACGAATACCGAGAGGCTCTCGAGTGGAATTTTGTCATCAACACAACCTGGTAGAACCTGAGACTGCCGGTCGCAAGCGGAACTTCGGTATTCGCGTCACCCTTCCTGCTGCGGACATGATGCGCAAGTTTCTCGGCGACGACTGGGAACGCCTGCACTGGTATGCGACCGAAGAGGAACGTGACGCAGCATTCGAGCAAATGCAGACGCGGCATGGGTATTATCGCAATACCGATACGCCTACGCAGATTCTCGAAAAAACATCGCGATGATTAGCGCGGCGGCGTGCCGATAAATAGATAGAAATTCGACTGTCCATCCTCCGCGAACCCGGCAGCGATGAAGGCCGGCCCGATATACGTGTCGAAACCGACGAAGAAGCTGCCGTTCCATAGCATCGAATCGAAGTCCATATCGGACCGCGTTTGCCACACGTTGCCGGCTTCGGCCGAAAGGCCCACATAGACTGGCGTGTCCAGTATGCCGGACGTGTCGCCTAGCCTGCGGTAATAGACGAGCTTGGCGAGCGCCGCATGCGGGCCGCTGATTTCACCTCGCTCAAGCCCGGATAAACGCAGAAATCCACCCAGCGGGAAATACTCCTGAATCGTGCTGTCCGACTCCAGCGTCGTCGCATAATCAAGGCCAAGCAGAACGCTGTTCTTACCGCGGCTCCAGGTCTGTGAGACCTCCGCTTCTACAGTGTCGAATTCGGAGTCCGCGCCCAACCCGGGGCGTGACAGCGTCCATTTCAGGTCACTTCGCAAACCACTGCGCGGAAAACGGGCATTGTCGAGCGTATCAAAACGCAGGCGTGCAAATGCCCCGCCTGTATTGAAGTCAATGTTGGGAATCGACGGATCGCCGACCTTGACGCGCGCCTCACCAACCCCTCGAAATACGCCCACACGAAATTCACCAACGCGTCCAAGTTCGCGGCCGAAATCCAGGCCTCCTGCGGCCTCGGAAAGACGAAAGCGTGCGACCGTAGAATCCAGTACGAACGCATCGATGTTGGTTTGCGTCAGATTGATGTGTGGCGCAACAAACAGTCGCGAGTCGAAGCTCAGTGGCTGGTAAAACTCTGAGTAAATCCCGGGGTCTGTGCCAAGCTTAAAATCATTCCGCCATTCGGCGCCCAGCCGGTTCAGTCCGGCACGAGTCAGCCTGGCGCCCAGGTTAAACGCGGTCGAACCTTCGAAGTCATCCTCGAGGGAAACGCCGAATTGCAGGAAATTCGGCCCCCAGCTCTTGGTACGCGCGCGATACTCGACTCCGGTGCCCACATCCTCCTGCACGAGCTTGTAGCTCACCTGCTCGTACAGCTGCAGGCCATACAGTCGATCCGCATTAAGCGCGAGTAGCGCCGGGTCTATGGCGTCACCCGCCGCAACGCTGAGTTTCGATTCGAGTACCGCAGGCGCAAGCTTGCCGTCATGCACGACGCGCACGAACGCGAGGTGCGATGCCGGCTCAACGGGCTTCCTGCGCTCTGCAAGGTGCTCCTCCCAGGCATCCTGGCTCAGGCCTATATCTTCCAGCTTGGTACTCTGCTCTTGGGCAGCCGTTACACCCGGATCAATCGTACTGAGAATGTCTGAAAAGTTTGAAGAAGCATACAGGCCGAGTTCCGGTCTTATAAGCACGTCGCGATCGCCAAGCCTCTCAATCTGCCTCAGGGTCTCCTTGCGAATCAGGATCGTCAGCATCTGTTCAGAAATCGTCAGTACGGACTCGAGGTCTTCAGGACCGTACAAGGGAAACTCGACGTCAACGGCGATGATGATGTCGACACCCATTTCCTGCATGACATCGACAGGCAGGTTGCCTACGATGCCTCCGTCGACAAGCAGCCTGTCACCGATTCGCACAGGCGCAAAGACCGCTGGCACCGACATACTCGCGCGAATCGACCTGGCAAGATCGCCTTCTGCCATTACCCAGGCCTCGCCGCGCTCGATGTCCGAGGCGATTACTCGCAACGGAATCGGCAACTCGTCGAAGTCCTCTATATGTGAAACGCGCAACGTTAGCTCACGCAATAGAAGATCGAGTTCTTGCCCCTGGATTACGCCTTTTGGCAATACGAGTTCAGTACCGCGCACACCCAGCTCGAAGTTGATGGGAAAATCAGCATCATCCTGTTTGCGACGAAAACTAAGGTCGTCGCGATCCGGTTTGTCCATCAGGGCGCCTGCCCAGTCGAGCGAACCGACAAGGTCTTCCAGTTCTTCCGCACTCATGCCGGTCGCGTAGAGCCCGCCGACAATGGCGCCCATGCTCGTACCTGCAATGGCGTCAACAGGGATGCGCATGCGTTCGAGTTCCTTGAGCACGCCGATATGCGCGGCACCGCGCGCACCGCCGCCGCCGAGCACCAGCCCGACGCGTAACCGGTCATTACTTTTATCTGATGAGGCTTTGGCAGACGCCGCCTCTATTGCGATAGTTGGCGTAGCCACCAGATACAGGGCTGCAGCCAATGGCCAGACCCATCGCCTGAAGTTCACCATTCGTTTACCCCACTCGCAGCGACCGAGCGTATTCATTGAGTTCCTTCAGTTGCTGCGTAGTTTGCTCCGGACTCCAGTCTGCTTCGGCAGCGGCAAGCGCTGCAATCTCATCGTACAAGGGGCGCCCCTGGTCCGCATCCAGACCGATCATCATGCGTCGAAACACAATATCTTCCAACGTACCG
>CALDZH010000118.1 GCA_937944275.1 uncultured Woeseiaceae bacterium | reverse complement strand
AATTACGGTCATGGGACATAGCGCGGGTGGTGTCGGCGTGGCGGCCTTCGCACCGTTTTTGACCCGTTTCGCCTTCGGTAATAACACCAAGCTCACGGTATACAACGATGCCGGGCCGATCGCGGTCAACCTGGGTACCGGATCACCTCCGGGAAATGGAACGTTCCCATTCGGATGTTTTGACGTTCCCTGCCTCTCCGTGGTGGCTCGTGCGTTCGACTGGCAATTTCAGCAGTTCTATCCTGAAAGCTGCGTCGCTGATGGCCTTTGTAGCGCCTTTGGTCAGCAAACGGGGATCATCCACTGGAGGCTCCAAAACGACTCGACCATCCGTGAGGGATTCTATGAGACGGACTCGGATGCGACCAATCGCTTCTTCGCCCAGGGCGATGGTAGTCGCATGGATCCAGAGGTTTACCGCGAGCTAATTCTGGCCGAGCACGGCGCGCTGAACGAAGCTCATCCGAAACGCTACAAGCGTTTCATCGTCAGCGGTGACGACACGCACGGCGCCATTCAGGCTACCGCCCCGTCGCCCAGTTTTCCATTCCCGCAGCCCTTCCTGTTCTATACGCAGGAAGCGAACGGTACTTTGCTGAGCTACTGGGCCGCAGAGTTAGTGCGCATCGGGCAACGCCAGTCGAAGGACGGCTGGAAAGACATTGTCGAGGATTACGAGCCGGTTCCAAATCCCTGACACCAGGGGTTGATCGATTGCGTCAACACCCGGGGCATTGCCCCGGGTGTTGGCAAGCCCTCACTCCAGCGCCCCATTATCAATCTCGAGCACGGTCTTGAATAAAACGCTCGCGCCATTGGCCATATCCTGGGCCGATGTGAATTCCTGCGGCGAGTGGCTGATGCCTTTTTCACTTGGCACGAAGATCATGCCAGTCGGCGCAATCAGCGCCATGTCCTGTGCATCATGACCGGCGCCGCTCGGCATGAACTTGCTGCTCAGACCCAGGTTGTCGGCTGACGTTGCAATGATGCGACGCAGACGTTCGTCAGTAGGTGCCGGCGCCACATCGACGGCAATTTCTTCATATCGGATTGGCGTATTGCGAGCGTCGGCGATGCGTGTCCCCGCCGCACTAATCTCGTCAAACACGCGTTGCATTTTTTCCGCCGAGAGATCGCGAATCTCCAGACTCAATACGACCTCGCCCGGGATGACATTGGGTGCGCCCGGTGCTGCTTGAATTTTGCCGACTGTTGCCACCTGTGATCCCGGCATACTGGTCGCCACCTGGTTGACCGCCAATATGTATTCCGCGGCACTGACCATGGCATCCCAACGCCGATTCATCGGCGTCGTGCCCGCATGATTCGCGAAGCCTTCGATCGTGACGTCCCACCAGCGAATACCGACGATGCCTTCGACAACACCAATATCGATCTCTTCTTCATCGAGAATGGCGCCTTGTTCGATGTGCAGCTCGAGGAAAGCCATGACTTCGCCCGGCTCACGCCTGGCCAGATCGAGACGATCCGGATCACCACCGAGCGCGAGAATGCCCTCTCCGATGGTGATGCCGCTGTGGCTCAAGACGCTCAAGGTGTCGTCGCCAATCTTGCCGGCCATGGCCCGGCTGCCCGTGAGGCCGCCTTCTTCATCGGAAAAAACGACAACTTCGAGGGGGTGGCGCGTACGGATGCTTTGGGCCTCGAGCAGTTCGATGACTTCGATCGCGCCGATGACGCCCACGTCGCCGTCGTAGTTGCCGCCGCCGGGCACGGAGTCGATGTGCGAGCCAAACAGTATGGGCGGCAAATTCGGTTCGCTGCCCTCGCGGCGCCCGATGATGTTGCCCGCGGTATCGACTCTTGTTTCCAGGCCTGCCCCTCTCATCAGGTCCATGATGTAGGCGCGACCGGCGATGTCTGCCTCGCTAAAGGCAACGCGATCGACACCACCATCCGCGTTGGCACCAAATTCAGAGAGCGCCTTGATGCGTTGTTCCATGCGCTCGGGATCGGCGGAGATATTGTCCTGCGCCAGGGCGAATGTCAGCGGCACCAACAGGAGGCCGACGAGAATGTTTGTCTTTGTTGTCATGGCAGTTTCCACAGGCAGGTACAGCCCCCGGCCATATCAGCCGCGATCAACGCAAAGTGGACCAGGGGTTTGCGAACTATTCTTCGCTACTTACCCGGCATGTACCAAATCGGCGAGGTGTAGGCGCGCTCTGTTGTCACCATCGGAATTTCGTCTTTCATGTCAATGCCGAAATGTTTGGCTTCGTAAGCCGTCCAGCGCGGCGTCGGAATCTCCATGACGCGTGCGTAGTAGGACGCGCTCACCGCTGGATCAAATTCCGGGTCTGTCCAGACGCCTATTAGTTCCGGAGCGCCGATCGTGTTAGTCCAGGTCGCGCTGGCGACGTCGACGGTATTACCAACCAACGGCAGTTTTCCGTTGGCATCAGGCTGCCGGTCTCCAGACCAGACAACATCAAAAACCTTTTCCTGTCGCTTGCCGCGTTTGTCCAGCCAGACTTTGACGATCTGAATGCGATCGAGATTACCGGACATCGGGTCGCGTAAAGCTGCGACCAGAAAACTCGGCGCTTTCCCATCCGGGCCTTTCGAGAGATCACCGCCCATTGGCACACCTTTGGTGTAACCGATATCAGCGGGCAGGCGATTCTGTACATCTTCAGCAGTGAAGTCCCAGCCACCGAAGAAACGTACCAGCATGCGAGAACCGGTGGTGCCATAGGTCTCTTTATTCATCATGGCGTCGAACAGCGCTTCGCGGGTGTTCTCACGAGCCCAGACTGCAGCGAGGCCTGAGGCGACCATCGACCAACCGGTGTACTCGGCATCCCCTACTTTCGCCATGGGATGCTCGACACGCTTTGCATTCGGTTCCGCACCAGAGTGCTTGCCGAAGAAATTGTCTTCTTGCGCGGTCGCGAGGCCAGTGTGGCTGTCGGTTGAGCCAATAAAACCGAACTTGTAAGGGTTCACGCCGAGCTTTTTCTCGAGTTCCAGGCCGATGGCCAGCGCCTCGCGGCCGTACTCGTATTGCAGCATATCTTCGGTCTTGAGTTCGGTCAGATCAAGGTTGCCCTGGTCCCAGGTTTCGTAGTCGGCAAACTCGTCGTTGGTCGAGAGCAACGGGTGGGTTTCGCCGTCGCCCTTGATTTGGGTGATCTCGTAGAGCGGCTCCCAGCGGATCCGCGTTTCCGCCCAGGCCCGGTCATAGGGCTTGCCTGTGAAGGTGTCGGCGATGGGGAACATCACGCCGTTGCTCATGTTGCCGTTGTGGGCGATCGCCAGCAGGTCCCCGCCAGTCTTGTCCTCGTACATTTCCATCCACTTCCAGAGGTCTCGCTCATCCGGACTGCCGAGAGGGGGCACGGTGCTGTAGGGTTCCACCATGCTGGCCTTGTTCCCGCCGTCGCGGTAGATCACCACACGGTGGCGGTTGGCGCCCTTCTCGGTCGAGGTCCATTCGTAGCCGATGAATGCAGTGTAGCGACCGGGCTCGTTGTATTTCT
>CALDZH010000117.1 GCA_937944275.1 uncultured Woeseiaceae bacterium | reverse complement strand
GTGCTTGAGTTCGATATTGACGACAGCGGTGATGGCCAACGGTCTATAACTGTCACGGCATACTTCCATCCAGCCGGTGTGTGGGGACTTCTGTACTGGTTCGCAGTCCTGCCGTTTCACGCAATCCTGTTTCGCGGCATGGCGAGTGAAATCGTCAGGCGAGCCTCGGTGCCTGCTATTTAGTATGCGTGAACGCTGGCCAGTTCTAATTCGAAAGGCCCGTCCTGGTTGTCATAAATCATCAGGCCCATGCCGCTGATCTGCGTGGGGTCTAGCTCGGGTCCTTCCAGCTGATAACCGCGAAACTGGGGAATGAAATCCGCGAACGGAATGTTAACGGTGGTCCACGTGCCGTTCAGGGTTTCAAAATCAGCCCAGTAGCTGATCTGCCTGCCACGCCAGCGGGCATCAGTGGTCAGCCGCCACGTGTAGCGTCGGCCATCGCCTTTCACTTTCAACTGGATGCCTGCAAAATTTGATAAGTCCAACTGCAGGGGTTCCGTGCGGATCGAACTGAAACCACCACCGTTCGTGTTCGTACGGCCAGCGAAGCTGAGCTTCTCCTGTTCTTGTATGAAGTCGCCCTCGCTACGCCCACCCATTACGTTATCGTTCACCACATACCAGCCCATATCGGAAGTATTCGAGGTGAAGTCGGTGAGTAAAAGGCCGGAAGAGGTCGTCATCAGCAATCCAAGCGATAGCAAAAACAGGGGCAGGTGCATGCTCTCAGCTCCCGTAAGACAGCAGGTCATTCTGCCGCTGTGGAAGAAGAGCTTGCCACGAGCGGCAACTGGTCGCGGCCTGATCACCCAGGATCACGGCGGCGCGAACCGAGCGACTGAGGGCGCTGGCATACAGTCGCTGGTAGTAGCGAAGTTTGCCGACGTAAAACGGCAGTACCTCTTCGAGCGTCAGGTCGGTATCGAGCATCTCGGCAAACGCGTCATAGAATCGACCAATCGCGTCGGACACAGGGTTGTCTTCGCACAGCAGCTCGGAAGGCGCAATCGTCCAGGTCATGTCGCGCTGCAAAACGCAGGTTCCGGCAAACCCGGCGCGTTTTTCATCACACCACTCGTGAGGCGCGATGAGGCTCAGGCACCATTCGCCATTCAGCCAGTAAAGATAATTTGCCGTGCCGACCGCCGGACGATATTTGAAGGCCGCCGACAGAACAAGCATCGAGGTGAAAAACTCGGCCAGTACCTGGCGCTGTGTTTTCGCCATGACACCCTTCGGCGCACTTTGATTCCAGTCGAGCAGAAACCCGTTAAGGCCCTTGCCCTCAGGGTTGCCGCCTGTCTTACGGCCAACCGCGGAGTTAATCGACTCGAAGTGTTTTAAATTGCCCATGTCACTCCAGGATCGTGCACAAGCCGCCAATCAGGCCTCAGCCCATTCGGCAGCAAAGTTACGAGCTGCGAACTGCCAACTGATCAGGTTGTTCAGGAATGTTTCAATGTATGCATCACGCTTGTTCTGGAAGTCGAGATAATATGCGTGCTCCCAGACATCAAGCGTCAGAAGGGGTACAACACCATCAGTGAGCGGAGTATCCGCATTGCTCGTGTTGGCAATGTCGACGCCTTCTGCAGTGCGCACAAGCCAGGTCCAGCCGCTGCCAAATTGTCCGAGCGCGGAACGCTTGAACGCATCGCGAAACCCTGCCAGGTCTCCGAATCGATCCTCAATCGCATCAGCCAACGGACCTTCCGGCTCGCCACCACCATCCGGCGACATGCTGCGCCACAGGAAGTCGTGATTCCAGGCCTGGGCAGCATTATTGAAAACGCTGCTATCTGCCGCGTCATGCGACGTAGTAACGATCATCGGAAGTGACTGGCCCTCGTATGCTGTGCCAGCGATTGCAGCGTTCAGCTTATCGACGTAGGCCTTGTGGTGTTTTCCGTAGTGGAATTCGAGTGTTTTCGCAGAAATATGCGGTTCCAGGGCATCGATTGGGTAGGGCAGGCCGGGGAACGGGATGGGCATTTCATACTCCAAAAAAACTACAAGAAGCGAAGGTTAACCCGCCTTAGCGTCAAACCGTGTGGCCGATACAAAAAGTTACGCATAACTACCCTCGCACATCATCGTGCGCACCTTCCGGGCGTTGCCGGCCAATGAGCCGTTGACGGCTATTTTCCTTGCGGGAATAATGGTGGGCCGAAACGCCCACGATGCACCGGTCATGACACTCCGGGTCTATCCATTCATCCTCGTTCTCTCGCTTATCTGCAATGCTGCGGCCGCCGAAGGGTTTTGGTCGCAATTCGTTGATCCCGATGATGGGCGTTTCGATGCGTCGAGCTTTCTGGCGGAAAACGCCTATGGTTTCCTGCCGGTGCCGATCATCATTACAGATCCGGCTGTCGATGGCGGCCTCGGAGCGATCGGCCTTTTCTTTCATGAAACGGACGAGCAAAAGGAGCAGCGTCTCGAGGCGTTACGAAACGCAGAGAACGGTTCGCAATTTCTGCTGACGCCAAGTGTCAGCGCGATTGCGGCTGCAGGAACAGGCAATGACTCCTGGTTCGTTGGTGGCGGCCACATGGGCTTCTTCAAGCAAGGGAGCATTCGTTATACCGGTGGCGGGGGTTACGGCGACGTCAACATTGGTTTCTACGGTTTCGGCGAAATCGGGCTCACCCGGCCTGTCGAGCTGAATACGCAGGCGGCCGCGGTTTTTCAGAGCCTCAAGTTCAAAGTGGGCAAGTCGCGCTTTTTTGTCGGTCCCGTGCAGCGGTATATCAATGCGCGCATCGAGCCGCGCGATCTTGGCGATTTGTCTGGCGATCTTCTTCCCCCTGCGCTGCAGGAAAAGTGGCAGGAACTCGTGCGCTACCTGTTGACGCAAGACGTTGCGGTGTCGGCACTCGGGGCGACGATCGAGTTTGATAGCCGGGATAACTTGTTCAGCCCTCACGCCGGCTACCGCTACGAACTGCAGCAACTCTGGTATCGAGACTTTTTCGGCAGCGACATCGACTTCGAACTGACTACCTTGAAGGGTTTGCACTACTGGAAACTGGGTGACAAGTTTCGGGCGGCATTGCGTCTTGGCGCCGAATACGCCGCAACCGACGGTCTTTTGCCACCCTTCGCAACACCGGCGATAGACTTGCGCGGCATCCCGGCTGCCCGTTACCAGGGCAACTATGTTGCTGTAGCTGAGGCGGAGGTGACATGGCAAATCGATTCGCGCTGGGCGGTGCTTGGTTTCGCAGGCAGCGGGCGTGCGGCAAACAGTCTTGAGGAACTAAAAGAAAGCCCCAGCCGGGCCTCAAAGGGTGCGGGATTCCGATATTTGATCGCGAAACGATACGGATTCGAGATGGGTATGGATATCGCTATCGGCCCGGAGGAAAACGTTATCTATATACAGGGTGGGACGGCGTGGAATTAGGGCTGCAGAGGTATAGTGTGGTCGCGCAGCCGAGGTACGAAGGGACCAACATTTCGCTTGGTATGACGGGCGATGCCGGCGACCGAGGAACCTTGGCTGTGTTTTCAGGTGGAACTTGTCTTCGTGCTGAGGTTGATATTACCGGCCAGATACACATTGAAACCCCCGGTGGTCCCGTTGATGATATAACTACATTCGCATTTCGCATCAGCCAGCAAAACAAGAACCGTTGGAATGCACTCCTGGCATTTAACCGGGAGATGAACAAGGTTTGGAGCGTCATTGCGGAAGCCGGTTTCGGCTGTTGCCGCCAAAATCTTATAGCCGGTGTAACATACCGGTGCTGACAATTTGTGATGATAAAGCAGGAGAGATTGAATGTTGAAAAACCTATTCATAGTTGCCGTGATCGTGTTACTGGTGGGCTGCACGCCGACCCCGACCATCCAGCAAGGCGCCGATGCCGAGCTCACGTTTGATGGACTTGTGCGAATTGACAACTCACGGTTCAGCAACGCATGGATCGATCCCGACGTAGACCTTTCCCAATATGACAAGATCATGGCGGGCGGTGCTGAATTCGAGTTTCGTGCTGTCAAGAAAAGCACCTCGTCAACGACTACGCGCCGCGCAAACGAGTCTGAGTTCTGGATCAGCGACAAGAAGAGGCAAGAGCTGATCGAGATCGTGTCTGAGGCTTTCCGCAATGAACTGCAAAAGAGCGAGCACTTCACCATGGCTGATGCCCCTGGGCCGGACGTTCTGGTGATCGTCGGCGGATTGCATGACATTGTTTCGCGCGTACCTCCCGATATGGTCGGCCGTGGCGATATCTACCTGTCGTCTGTTGGCGAAGCGACGCTCGTTCTCGAGGCAAGGGATTCTCTCAGTGGTGAGACAATTTACAGGGCTATCGATCGACGGGCCGCCGAAAGAGCAGGCGGACAGATGGTAGTGTCCAACACCGTAACTACAAAGAGCGAGGTCCGACGCCTGGCACAACGTTGGGCCACTCGTTTACGCGAAGGGCTTGATTCGATCCACGAGTGATTTAAGGTACGGGGTGGACTGCATCTACCCGAATTAATCAGTGTGGAGGCAGGAAATAGTCCTTACCTGGTAAAGGAATCCAAATGATCGTGCATGGGCTACGACATTGGCGACGCGCTGGTTTTACTTTCCTGGCATCTGCCGTCATTTCCGCCGGCACTGTATCGGCACAGGAAGTTGCAGAAATACCCTTCACTAATGCGCCGCCGGGCACAGCGGCGCTTGGTGGTGGTTTCCGCCTTGGCCAAAGCCCGTACCTTGCGAGCGACAATGAGGACGAGCGCCAGCTGGATCTTGTTCCGCTATACCTCTACGAAGGCAAGTATCTGTTCGCAAGAGGCGTTTCGGGCGGAGTGCATCTGTTTCGAAACGATGCGATCGAGCTGAATCTTTACGCCCGGTATCGGTTCCAGAAGCTGGATCCCGACAGCAACGAGTATTTTGCGGGACTAGAGAAGCGCGAGCAGACCCTGGACGCAGGTTTTGAATTTTCCATCAATAAGAATTGGGGCAAGATCACCCTCGATTGGGTAACCGATACGCTTGATCGTCACAAGGGCCAGGAAGCGCGTTTTTCCTACCGTTACAATATTGAAAGAGGTCCCTGGACATTTTCGCCCTACATCGCCTGGACGTGGCAGGACGACAACCTGACCAACTACTACTTCGGCGTAAGCGAGGCCGAAGCGAATCCGGAACGCCCGGTTTATCTCCCAGGCGAATCGCAATGGGTATCGTTTGGCCTGAATTCCGCATGGCAAGTCTCCGATCGTATTGTGCTGTTCGGTAACGTCGGATTTGGTGGTGTGGACACCGTGGTTCTGGATAGCCCGCTGGTTGAGGAAGATGGATTTTCGAGCGCCTTCGTAGGCGGCACGTACCTGTTCGGCAATGCGCGCCAGCCTGATTACATTATGGATCCGGAGCGCGTCAGCGAGTGGTCCTGGCGCGTAAACTACGGCTACCAGGCCGACGGCAACATCGTCAGTGAAATCGATCAGGGTGACTTCAGCAAAAGCACGGTTGCCGATACGAACATAGCGGGGCTGACGTTCAACAAGCTTCTGTCCCAGGGTGAACGCGTCGATTTTCTCGGTCGTGTGGCATGGTTCCGGCACTTCGAAGAAGACGAAGGAAATGGCAATTTCTCTAGCTACGCTGCTTATATCATGGCCATGGGCAAGGGCTATTCGCCCTGGAGCAACGAGGAGTGGTTTCGCTGGGGCTTTGGTTTCGGTATGTCTTACGCCGAAACAGTTCCCATTGCCGAGCAACGCAAGCAAGCGTCCAAGGGCGATAACACGTCGCGCTTCCTGAACTACCTCGAGATGACGGTAGACTTTCCGTTGCGCCGTGTATCAAAGGCCCGGTGGTTGAAAAACTGCTACGCGGGTTTGACGATCGTGCATCGATCGGGAATTTTCGGCACGTCCGACTTTCTCGGCGATGTATCCGGTGGAGCTGACTGGCTGACGGCTCACCTGGAGTGCATACAATGAATCGACTGATTGGCACTATGATCATCTCGTGCTTAGTAGCGGCATCACCAGTGCATGCCGACTGGTTGGCTGACTCAGGCGATAAGGTTCAGGTCAAGTCGCAGGCTGCAATTGCCGCATTTCGCGATCGCGTACCGCGAACCGAAATGTACTTCGAGCAGGCGTATGGATACGCGATCTTCCCGTCGGTGACGCGGGTAGGGCTCGGCTTTGGCGGCGCCTATGGCAAAGGTATCGTGGTTGAAGGAAGTGCGGCCGTTGGCTCGACCAAATACTGGCAATTCACGTCCGGCATCCAGGCCGGCGCCCGGAACTTCAGCATGATTGTGTTCTTCAGGGACAAGGCGGCGCTGGAGGATTACCAGGCCAGCAAGACCCAGTTTATGGGGCAGGCCGGTATCGCGTTTGCGACCAAAGGTGTTGCAGGTACGCCGGCCTATAATGATGGTGTCGCCGTGGTTACGCTGACGCGCTTTGGCGTCATGGGCGAATTCACGATTTCAGGCGCACGATTCTCTTACAAGCCGCTCCAGAATTAGTTTCGCT
>CALDZH010000116.1 GCA_937944275.1 uncultured Woeseiaceae bacterium | reverse complement strand
CGAAGTCGAATCGGTCGAGCTCGTCCCGCTGTCTACGCGTGGTGACGAGATTCTCGACCGCAGCCTGCAAAAAATTGGCGGCAAGGGCTTGTTTATCAAAGAGCTCGAAGTCGCAATGCAGTGTGGAGAAGCCGATATTGCCGTCCACTCCATGAAGGATGTGCCAGCCGATATGCCTGCAGGGTTCTGCCTTGCTGCCATGCTCGAGCGCGCTAACCACGCTGACGCACTGGTATCACCACAAGGTGAGCAGTTATCCGATTTACCGCAAGCTGCGCTCGTTGGCAGTTCCAGCCTGCGCCGCCAGGCGCAGCTGAAAATGATGCGGCCGGACCTGCGGATAGAGCCCCTGCGCGGCAATGTCAACACGCGCCTCGCCAAGCTCGACGCTGGTGACTATGACGCGATCATTCTTGCCGCGGCCGGACTCGAGCGACTTGATTTCGATGATCGCATCAGTCAGCTGTTCGAGCCGCACGAGATGCTGCCCGCTGCGGCTCAAGGTGTCGTTGGCATCGAGTGCCTGGAAAGCGCGAGCGAACTGCGCACGGTTCTTGCACAGCTCAATCATGCGAAGTCCGTACAGACGACGCTGGCCGAGCGCGCGATTGCCCGCGAACTAGAGGCAAGTTGTCAGTCGCCCGTTGCTACCTATGCCGTCATCGACGGCGATGAAATGACTGTGACCGCGCTCGTTGCATTGCCGGACGGCAGTGACTCTATCCGCGATAGTGTCAGTGGCGCGGCCAAGGATGCCGAGCAACTTGGCGAGCAGCTGGCCGCGAGACTTCTCGAACAGGGCGCAGCAGAACTCCTGGAAGCTGCCGGGGCAACGCATGGCTGATCGCCTTCTGCAAGGCGTCGGCGTTCTCGTCACGCGTCCTCGCATTCAGGCGCATGAACTCGTCAACGCGATCGAAGCACAAGGTGGTCATGCATTCTGTTTCCCGGTCATCGAGATAGCGCCATTAGATAAGAACAGTGTCGACGGGAAAGCAGCGACGCTTGAACGACCCGATATCGTCATTTTTGTAAGCCGCAACGCCGTAGAGTATGGCATCCAATACACTAACGGAGGCCTGATTGCTGTAATCGGCCCGGCGACGGCGAGTGCTGTAAGAGCCGCCGGTCGCGTTGTCGACATCCAGCCTGCCAGCGGCTTTGACAGCGAACACCTGCTTTCCGAGGATGCCCTCCGCGATGTCGCCGGTAAGCGGGTGCGCATTATCCGTGGCACAAGCGGACGCGAACTGCTGGCCGACGAACTGACAGCGCGCGGAGCGCTGGTTGACTATCTGTCGGTGTATGAACGCCGGCAGCCCAAGCCGGGGCCTGAGACGCTTGCCGAACTCGAGGCACAATGGCGTCAGGGTCATATCAATGTCGTGACAGTGATGAGCGTACAATCACTCATTAACCTGATCGATATGCTACCGGCCTGGTGCGGTCAGCAGCTTGAACTGACGCCACTGGTGACGCCTGCGGGTCGTGTGTTAAAAGAAGTTTTGGATCGCTACCCTGCATCGAGGCCCATACTGGCACCCGGCCCGGCGGCCGACGACATGGTCAAGACGATCATCGCACTACAAAGTACCGATTCCGGAATTGCACCATGAGTGACAAAGATAACGAGCAGGACCCTCTCGCCACTGAAGAGGAAACCATGCCTGAGGAAAGCATGCCTGTAGACGAACCTGGGGCGGAAAAACCGCCAGTGGATGAGTTCGTCGTGGACACGGCGGTCCCGGAAAAACCGCCGCGCGAGCGTTCGGGCAACGCCGTTGCCTGGCTGGCTTTCCTGGCATCAATCATCGCGCTTGCGGCGGCTGGCTATACGGCATGGCAGAGCTGGCTAGGTGCGCGTGACACCAGCGCCGGCGAGAACTACACGAGGCTCGAAAATCGTCTCGAATCCTCAACCCGGTCGCTTGCAGACCTTGAGGCTCAGGTTGCCGCCCTTGGCACCCAGGACCCCGAAATCGAGGAAAAGATCAGCGCGATTCGCCAGGAGCTTGATGAACGCGTTCGCCTGCTGAGTTCTCTACCTGCACGCATGTCGACGCTCGAAAGCTCGGTTGCTTCTCTAGCGGGTGTCTCTGAAGGTGCTCGTGACGCTTGGATCCTGGCCGAGTCCGAGTACTACATGCAGATCGCAAATGCTCAGCTGCAGCTTGCGAATAACCCTCACCTTGCGGCCCTTGCGCTCAAGATGGCGGACGAACGTATAGTGCAACTGGCAAACCCGGCCCTGACCGACGTGCGCCGCGCTATTTCTGACGAACTCGCCGCACTCGAGGTCATGGAGAAACCAGACGTCGAAGGTGCAACGCTGACCCTTGCCAGCCTTGCTCGTGTTGTCGATTCACTGCCGCTGGCAACGGCCACGGAAACCAAGGACGAAACGTCCGGCATCAATCCTGAGCTCAGCGGCGCAAGCCGTGCCTGGGCCTCAGTGAAGAACGCCATGTCTGGACTCGTCAAGGTCACGCCACCGGAGCGCGCCAAACTCGTGCAGATGTCGCCCGATGTCGAATATTTCCTGCGCAACAACATCGCATTGCAATTGCAGTCGGCACGCCTCGCGTTGTTGCGCGGTGAGCAGGCCGTTTTCGAACAATCGCTCGACGATACCAGTGCACTGCTGAACGACTACTTCGATGTGAGCAGCGCACCGGTCGTTGGTGCGTTGACGACTATTGCTGAAATTCGCGGCCACGTATTTTCAACTGACGTGCCGGACATTTCCGAGTCGCTTCGCTTGCTGCGACAGTTCCGGACATTGAGCGAGAGCGCGCAGTGAAATTTGGCGTTATCGTTGTCGTCGTCCTGTTTGCCAGCGCGTTCGGCGCACACTTCTTGCTGGCTGATCCCGGCTATGTCGTTATCAATTTCCGCGGCTACGTCATCGAGATGTCGGTACCCGTGCTGGCCGGCTTTGCATTCGCTTTCGTATTAGCCGTCTGGCTGATTCGCAAGCTCATCGTCGCGCCTCGCCGGCTCGGAGAGGCAGCCGGCCGCTACCGCTCCGCCCGCTCAGGCCAAAAGCTGACCAAAGGTATGATTGCCGTAGCCGAGGGCAATTTCTCTCGTGGCGAGAAAATGCTTGGCCGCGCAGCAAGCACCAGTGATTCGCCACTGTTCAACTACCTTCAGGCTGCGCGCGCAGCCCACTTGCAGGGCCGCGATGACAGGCGCGACGAGTGGTTGCGTCTTGCTTACGAGGAGATACCCGAAGCAGCAAATGCCATTCTTTTGACGCAGGCTGAGTTCCAGATTGATCGTGGCGAGAACGAACAGGCATTGGCAACACTGCGGCGTCTCGAAGAGGATTCAAAAAACCACTCTCACGCGCTGGCCCTGATGGGCCGCCTGTACTTCAAGCTCAAGGATTGGGCTTCGCTTGCCGATTTGCTCCCACGCTTGCGCAAGAACACACAGGTCAAACCCGAAACGCTCGACAAATGGACGATACGTGTTCACCAGCAAGCGCTTGACACGGCCGCCGACGTTGAGGTGCTCGATCAGACATGGAAGGGCATCGCACGCAAGCTCAGGTCTGACATGACGTTGCTCAACGCTTACTACCAGGGACTGATCCGGGCTGGCCTGCACGACCGCGCGGAGAAGGAATTGGCCGCTGCACTCCGTGCCGAATGGCGCGGCCCACTGGTTCGGCTGTTCGGTCTCATCGAGGCCACCGACACAACAAGACAACTCAAGCGTGCCGAGGGCTGGCTCAAGAACCACGGTGAAGACCCGGACCTGCTGCTTGCCGCCGCCCGCCTTTGCCTCCGAAACGAACTCTGGGGCAAGGCACGCAGCTATCTTGAAACGGTTATCGGCATGCGACCGACGCCCGAGGCATACCAGGAGTACGGCAACCTTCTTACGCAAATGGGCGAAGCCGATGCGGCGGCCGATGCATATAAAGACGGTCTCGGCATGGTTGGCGCAAAACCTTTGCCTGCCATCCCTCACATCGAGTCTGACTAAGCCGTGCTCTCTGGCGTATGTTTACGATAGTAGCCGGAACAGGCTACACGGGCGTTCGCGCACTGGAGCGGCTGCCGGCTGACGATGCCGTTGGTCTGAGTCGGTCACCCGCCGAAACCAGCAGAATCTGCCACCTCGTCGACTTCGACGCGCTCGAAACATTGCCGCTGCAGTTACCTGACCGTTATAGAGTTTTGTACACCTGCCCGCCTCGTGGCGAATCCGATGAGCGGCTTTGCCGTTTTCTCGCTCTCCTCAGGCCAGCGCCGGCACGATTCGTCTACATAAGCACAACGGGGGTCTACGGCGACTGCAAGGGAGCGGTTGCGACTGAAGAGTCACCTGTCAATCCAGGCAGCCCTATGTCGAAACCGCGTGTTGTCGCAGAAAGGCTACTCGAGCAGTGGGCCGGGGCGAATGGCTGTCAGCTTGTAGTCCTGCGATCGCCGGGCATATACGGGCCCGGGCGTCTCGGCGTCGAACGCCTGGTTGCCGAGGATCCGTACCTTAACGAAGCCGATGCTCATCCGGGCAATCGTATCCACGTGGACGATCTTGCAACCTGTTGCCTGGCGGCACTGTCAGAAGAGGCGCCGGCCGGCATCTACAACGTCGGCGATGGCGACCATCGCACCGCTACGCAGTTTGCCAGGGAAGTCGCTCGGCAAGCTGGTTTGGGCGAACCTCGTACAATCAGCTGGGCTGAGGCGCAGAAGGTGTTTTCGCCAATGCGACTTGCATTCCTGTCAGCATCGCGCATCGTGGACACGACAAAAATGCGAGATGCGCTGGGTGTCATCCCGCGCACGCCGGAACAGGGAATCCGCGACAGCCTGTAAGGAAATAGGACCCTCTTACGGTTGCGAACGCTTGCTACGCAGCCAGGCTGTGAGTGGCTCCCACTCGTCCCAGTCGGGCCAGGCGAGATATTCCGGCAACTCAAAAATACCGAGACCACGCGTGTATGCGCGCACATAGTTTTGTGCTTCGCGCAGTGCCGCAATATAAGGTGCCTTGGCCTTGGTCAGGTACTCGTCGAGATCATCGAAGATCAGAGTATTGTCTCGCGCGCGATTGGCGACGAGCCCGAATTTCGCCTGCTTGCTGGAGATCTTGTGGACATTGCGGAGTTCGGCCAGGAATGTCGTTGTCGCCTGCATGTCGATTGTCGAAGGCAGTACTGGAACAACAATGGTCTCGGCGTGTTTAACCAGATCCGTCAGTTCCGTACCATGCGATCTGGCCGGCGCATCGATGATAATGAAGTCAGCGGTGCGCGGCGCGTGCCGCAAGCCACCGTCAAAGCCTGCGACACCGACAATTTCCGGGCGATCACTCGGGCGACGATCGAGCCAGTCGAGGCTCGATCGTTGAGGATCGTAATCGGCCAACGCGACACTCGCGCCTTCATTTGCAAAGTAGGATGCTATGTTTGTAGCGAGGGTGCTTTTCCCGCAACCACCCTTCGCATTCATAACCATTATGTGCCGCATGACGCTCTCCAAGGGCAATGTTGTTAGATTGGTTATCGCTCGATAAATACTGGTTTATGTAAACTACAGACGCTAACCGAAAAAGTCCATGAAGATTGCTTATACAAAAATGCACGGCACGGGTAACAAGATTCTCGTCGTCGACCAACGCGAAAGTCACGCATCAATACCTTCTCCAGCGAAGCTCCGCAAGCTTGGCAATGAGAGCACCGGTCCCGGTTTCGACCAACTGATGTGGGTCACGAAATCCTGCGAACCCGCCCTCGCAGCGAGCTACAGAATCTTCAATGCGGATGGGTCCGAGGTGGAACAGTGCGGCAACGGTGTGCGCTGCGTTGCGAGCATGCTAGCCAACCAGAGCGGCCACCCCCAGTCATTTACGCTGCAGAGCCCGGCCGGACCGATCCGGGCGCGCGTCGATGACGATGGACTGGTTTCCGTCAGCATGGGATTACCTGAATTCGATCCCGCACAAATCCCTTTTGTCGCCGATGAGCAAGCGGATCGCTACGCGCTGGAAGTCGCGGGCACGCAGTTCGAGATTTGCGCGGTATCAATGGGCAATCCTCACTGTGTTTTGCAGGTAGAGGACGTTGAGGAGGCGGCAGTTGACGAACTCGGCTCTCTGATCGAACGTCACGAGCGTTTCCCACAGCGGGTCAATGTAGGATTTGCCCACATTCGGGATAGGAAAAACGTCGATCTTCGCGTTTTCGAGCGTGGCGTGGGCGAAACCGCAGCGTGTGGTACAGGTGCCTGTGCTGCGGTGGTCACGGGCCAGGCTCTTGGCCTGCTGGATGAAGCCGTAAACGTAAAGCTGCCGGGCGGCCAACTCGTGGTAAGCTGGCGCGGTGATTCGGAGCCTGTCTGGCTCACGGGGAACGCAGAGTATATTTCTGAAGGAATCATGGACTTATGAGCACGCAGCCCAAAACGGAATTCATCGACGAGGAATTGTCGGAACAGGCCGTCCACGACTATCTCGCAGCACATCCCGACTTCTTCGAGCGCCACTCGACACTGCTCAGTTCCCTGAACCTGCCCCACGCCAGCGGCGGAGCAGTCTCGCTCGTGGAACGGCAGATCTCGGTCCTGCGTCAGAAAGACCTGAAGCTTGAGCGCCAGTTGAAAGAGCTCATCGAAGTGGCCCGGGCAAATGACACCCTGGCTGCCAAAATTCACGAACTAACGCTGCAATTGCTCGCCACGACGGACCTCCAAAAGACCATTGCCGCCATTGAGGAGGCAATGCGATCCGGATTCGGCGCGGACCATGCGGTACTCGTGCTATTCGCAGAACCAGACTCGTTGGAGGACATCAACGCCGCGCGTTTTTTCCGCGTTATCGAGCGAGGCGACGAAGCGCTCAAGCCATTCGGAACATTTCTCGACGGCGCGAATGCGCGTTGCGGCAAGATTCGCGATTCTCAGCGTGATTTCCTGTTCAAGAACGATGCACAAGACATCGGGTCCGCTGCGCTGGTACCCCTCGGCGAAAGCGCCGAGATCGGTTTCCTCGCCGTTGGCAGCGTAGACAGTGACCGCTTCCATCCGGGCATGAGCATCGATTTTCTGACGCGCCTGGGCGATCTGTTGGCAGGATCGCTCAAGCGTTTCTAGAGACAAACCGTGGATGATACTGGCTGGATCGATCGCTTCATCCGGCACCTTGAGTTTGAACGCCGGCTTTCCCCGCTAACCTGTGAGAACTACCGTCGCGACCTCAAAACCCTCGCCGCCTGGTGCGAAAAATCAGGCGTGGGTAGCTGGGACGACCTCAACAGCGAGCACGTGCGAGCGTACTCAGCATCATGTTTTCGCAAGGGACTTAGTGCGCGGAGTATTCAGCGCCGTTTATCCGCGTCACGCACCTTTTTTCGCTACCTTATGAGGGAAAAGAAGGTAGAGAAAAACCCGATCACATCTGTTTCCGCCCCAAAAGGAAAAAAACGCCTGCCAGGTAATCTAGACGCCGACCGTATGGCAAGACTGCTCGCCATACCGGGCGACGGCGCTATCATCGACAGGGATCGGGCGATTCTTGAGCTCCTGTACTCCTCGGGCTTGCGCCTTGCGGAACTCGTCGACCTCAACATTGGTGACGTCGACATGCACGACGCGACCGTGCACGTCACCGGCAAGGGCAACAAGGACCGTGTCGTGCCGGTCGGGCGCCAGGCGCTCAAAGCACTGCGACAGTGGAGCATTACGCGCAGCGACCTTGCCGATGCCGATGAAAAGGCGATGTTTGTCAGCAATCGTGGAACTCGCATCAGTTCACGCTCGGTGCAGGCTCGCGTCAAACACTGGGCCAAAAAGCAAGGTATTGACGCCAATGTGTACCCGCACCTGTTCCGCCACTCGTTTGCTACCCATGTGCTGGAATCAAGCCATGATCTGCGAGGTGTCCAGGAGCTTCTTGGGCATGCCAACATCTCCACAACGCAGGTGTACACACACCTTGATTTCCAACATCTTGCCCAAATCTACGACCAAACTCATCCACGCGCCCGCAAGAAAAACGATACCTAGGAGCGGCTTCTGGCCGCAAAACCAGTCAGGAAACAGCAATGGAACAATTTAGAGGGACAACCATTGTCTCACTCCGCCGCAATGGCAAAGTCGCCATCGCCGGTGACGGCCAGGTGAGCTTTGGCGATACCGTCATGAAAGGCAATGCCCGTAAAGTACGGCCACTTGCCGGAGGCCGGGTCATTGCCGGATTTGCAGGTGGCACAGCCGATGCATTCACGCTTTTTGAGCTCTTCGAATCGAAGCTCGAGCAGTACGGCAACCTGACACGCGCGGCAATCGAACTGGCCAAAGACTGGCGTACCGACCGGCGCTTGCGGCGCCTGGAGGCCCTGCTCTGCGTGGCTGACAAGGAAAGCTCTTTCATCATTTCGGGTAACGGCGATGTCATCGAGCCTGAGAATGACCTTATGGCCATTGGCTCAGGTGGACCTTTTGCACAAGCGGCTGCCCTCGCCCTGCTGAACAACACGGACCTCGAGGCACGCGACATCGCCGAAAAAGCACTTAGCATTGCCGGCGACATATGCGTGTATACGAACCAAAACATCATTATTGAAGAGCTTTGACCCAAAACCTTTAGGAGCGTGCCCCGGCGCGCAATTCAATCTATGTCCCAAATGACCCCCAGAGAGATCGTCCAGGAGCTGGACAAACACATTGTTGGCCAGGACGAGGCCAAGCGCGCCGTTGCAATCGCTTTGCGTAATCGCTGGCGCCGCGTGCAGATCGAAGAGCCGCTGCGTGGCGAGATCACGCCCAAGAATATCTTGATGATCGGGCCGACCGGAGTTGGCAAGACCGAGATTTCCCGTCGCCTGGCGCGCCTTGCGAGGGCACCGTTCATAAAAGTGGAAGCAACCAAGTTTACCGAAGTTGGCTATGTGGGCCGTGAAGTTGACAGCATCATCCGTGACCTCATGGACGTAGCTGTGAAGATGATTCGCGAAGATGCGATGGCCAAGGTTCAGTACCGTGCAGAGGACGCTGCGGAGGAGCGTATTCTCGATGCATTGCTGCCCCCACCAACGCCATCCGGGGTCGGTTTCACGAATCAACCGGAGCCGCCCGCCGCTGATTCCGATACGCGTCAGAAATTCCGCAAGATGTTGCGCGAGGGCAAACTGGACAACAAGGAGATCGAGATAGAGCTCCAGTCGATGTCCGTCGGCGTTGAAATCATGGCGCCCCCTGGCATGGAAGAAATGACCAACCAGTTACAGGGCATGTTCCAGAATCTCGGCGGCAACCGCTCACAGACCCGTAAACTCAAAGTCAAAGACGCCTTCAAGCAACTGACCGATGAAGAAGCCGCAAAGATGGTCGACCAGGAGGAACTCAAATCACAGGCACTCGAAGCCGTGGAACAACAGGGCATCGTGTTTCTCGATGAAATCGATAAGGTCGCACGAAGCTCAGAAACGCAGGGCGCCGACGTATCCCGCGAAGGCGTACAGCGTGACCTGCTGCCCCTGGTCGAGGGTTCGACAGTCAACACGAAGTACGGCATGGTCAAGACCGACCATATCCTGTTCATCGCGTCCGGCGCATTCCACGTATCGAAGCCGTCCGACCTGATTCCGGAAATGCAGGGGCGCCTGCCGATTCGCGTCGAACTCAAGTCACTTACGACGGAAGACTTCGTTCGCATTCTGACCGAGCCGGATGCCTCGTTGACGACACAATACAGCGCTCTGCTCGGTACCGAAGAGGTTTCACTGGAGTTTACCGAGAGTGGCGTAAGGCGTATCGCGGAGGTTGCATTCCATGTTAATGAGAATACCGAGAACATCGGCGCCCGCCGCCTGCATACCGTTATGGAGCGCCTGCTCGAGACCGTCTCGTTTGAGGCCTCGGACAAAAGTGGTACGCAGCTGACCATTGACGCCGGCTACGTCGATGACCACCTCGCCGAGCTGTCGAAAGACGAGGACCTGAGCCGGTATATCCTGTGAAATACGGTACCGGACACCCTATTTCGTGCGGATAATACGGCTTTTCAGGGCGCGGCAATGGAAATAGGGTGTCCGGTACCGTATTTCCGGTATTCTCGCCAGCCAGACGAGAACAATAAGCATGGCCAAGCAGGACACAGACAACACAACGCATTTCGGCTACCAGTCGGTCGATGCCGACGACAAAGCCGATTTGGTGAAAGAGGTATTCGACTCAGTCGCCAGCCGCTACGACATCATGAACGACCTGATGTCAGCCGGACTGCACCGCTTGTGGAAGCGCCATACGATTAACCAGGCTGCCGCGCGACCCGGCGACGTAATCCTCGACCTGGCGGGCGGCACGGGTGATCTGGCTCGCGAGTTCACAAAGAAAGTCGGCCCAGACGGCCACGTCATCCTCGCCGATATCAACGCCGCGATGCTCAGGCAGGGCCGCACCCGGCTGGTTGATGCGGGCGTTGCGGGCAACCTGTCGATTGCACAGGTCGACGCACAGGACCTGCCATTTGCCGACAGCACATTCAACTGCATTACGATGGCGTTCGGACTACGCAACGTCACGGACAAAACCGCCGCACTGTGTTCGATGTTCAGGACACTCAAGCCGGGTGGCAAGGCAATGATTCTCGAATTCTCTGAACCGGCGAAAGCCATCAAGCCGGCATATGACCTGTATTCGTTCAAGGTGTTGCCCATGCTGGGCAAGCTGGTCGCAGGCGACTCGGACAGCTACCAGTACCTGGCTGAATCCATTCGCGTGCACCCGGATCAGGAGACCCTCAAGTCGATGATGGAAGAAGTCGGTTTTGAGCGTTGTCGCTATCAGAATCTGGCCGGCGGTATCGTCGCCCTCCACATTGGCTACCGGATCTAAGGCGTTGCCCATGAACCCCCTCGAAGCCGCCTTACGCCCGGTTGCCAGCGTACTCAATCGTAATATCCGCTCCACGACACCTGCGAGAGAGTTGTGTGAAAAACTCGACGGAACAGTGATTGCTGTTCGCGTACGCAATACGGCGCTCGCAACCTGGTTTCTGATTCACGAAGATTGTCTCGAGCTGACCACCGAGTGTGATGCTGAACCTGATGTGGTCATCAGTGGCTCGCTGTTGACGCTTGCCGCAATGAGCGGCGAATCCGGCATCAGTGCCCTGCGCGATGGCTCCCTCGAACTGACGGGAGACGCTCATATCGCAGACAGGTTTCAGCGCCTGCTGTCGTTCGCAAAACCCGACATCGAGGAAGAACTATCCGGTGTCATCGGGGACGCTACGGCGCACAAGCTTGGAGAGCTTGCCCGAGGCGTCAGCAAATGGGGCCGTGATGCACGATCGACCATGGGCGCCAACATTCGAGAATATCTCCAGGAAGAGAGCCGCGATGTGCCCAGTCGCTACGAGGTAGATCGTTTTGTGTCCGACGTAAATGCGTTGCGCGACGATGTCGAGCGCCTCGAGGCACGCATCAATCGGCTGCAGGCCGACAGCTGATATGGCCAGCCGGCGAACAATCTTCCGCATGGTCGCGATCCAGCGTGTGCTCGTGAAATACGGGCTGGATGACATTATCAAAGAGACGCACCTGTTCCGGCCGCTTCGCTTCCTCTTCTATCTCGCACCGCGACGACGCGACAGTTCGGCGCCACTCGGAGAACGAATTCGTCTCGCGCTGGAAGAACTCGGCCCGATCTTCGTCAAATTTGGCCAGGCAATCTCTACCCGGCGTGACCTGCTGCCACCTGATATCGCTGATGAGCTTGCCAAGCTGCAGGATGCGGTGCCGCCGTTTCCGGCCGAACAGGCAATCGAAATCATCAATACCGCCTATGGCGAACCGGTAGAGGCCGTTTTTGAGCGCTTTGATACCGAACCGCTCGCGGCCGCCTCCATCGCACAGGTTCATACGGCGAAGCTCAAATCGGGCACCGAAGTTATCGCCAAGGTCTTGCGGCCAGGCGTACTTGAGCAGATCGAGCGTGACCTCGATGTGCTGCGTGCACTCGCGGGCCTTGCTGATCGTTACTGGAGACACGGCAAACGCCTGCGACCGCTCGAGGTTGTCGATGAGTACGAGCATACGATCCTCGACGAGCTCGACCTGATGCGCGAGGCCGCGAATACGGCCCAGCTGAAGCGCAACTTTCAGAGCTCGGACATGCTGTACGTACCAGACATCTACTGGGACTACTGCCGGCCGGAAGTAATGGTGCAGGAACGCATCTACGGCACACCGATCAGCGACATGGAGACGCTGCGCGAGGCAGGAACGAATATCCAGCTGCTGGCAGAGAACGGCGTCGAAATATTTTTTACCCAGGTCTTTCGTCACAACTTCTTCCATGCAGACATGCACCCGGGCAATATCTTTGTGATTCTGACGGACCCGGAGCGGCCCAAGTATGCCGCTGTCGATTTTGGCATCGTCGGTACACTCAGCCCGGAAGACCAGCGCTACCTGGCGGAGAACTTCCTCGCCTTCTTCGACCGTGACTACCACCGCATCGCGAAGCTGCACATCGACTCGGGATGGGTACCGGCCGGGACACGCGTTGATCAACTCGAAGCGGCGGTGCGCACCGTGTGCGAGCCGATATTCAATAAGCCACTAGCAGAAATTTCATTCGCCCAGGTCCTGATGCGCCTGTTCCGAGTCGCGCAACGTTTCGACGTCGAGGTTCAGCCCCAGATGATCCTTCTGCATAAGACGCTCTTCAACATCGAAGGCCTCGGCCGCCAGCTCTATCCTGAACTCGACCTGTGGAAGACCGCCCAACCCGTACTCAAGCAGTGGATGGACGAGCAGATAGGTGGCCGCGCCATGCTCAAGGACGTTCGTGAAAACCTGCCGCAATTGCGTGAAGCGCTTCGCGAACTCCCCGGCATCCTCAACAGCGTCGGCGAGCAGGTTGCCGAGGGACGCATCCACTTCAATCTGCAGTCGCCGGAACTCAGGGAAATCCGCAAGCAACTCGACGGGCAGCGCCGCCAGCGGTACTGGCTCACCGCGGCCGCAACGAGCGCTGTGACCGGCGCGCTCGTCATGACACTCGGTCCCGAGCCATTGCTTGGCTGGGCACTGCTTGGCATTGCTGCAGTTGCCGCATACATCGCTCGCCCTTAGGGCGTATTGCTGCTCACAGACGGACACTGCCATCTTCGGCTCAGCTTTATCAGATCGTCAACGCAGCCTGATAGCTGTGATTGCATCAATGGTTGTCGTCAACCTGGTTTACGGGCTGACGCTTCCATTACTGTCTATCGTTCTCGACGCACAGGGTGTCAGTAAGACTGTTATTGGTTTAAGCATAGTGGCCCAGGCCAGTGCCGGCGTCTTGCTTGCACCGCTGATGCCGCGATTCATAACGCGCTCGGGGGCCGCGCGCGTCATGCAGCAATCAACCCTGCTTGCTGCGGCAGCGCTGATTGCTCTGGGCCTGTTCCAAAACGTCTACGCGTGGTTCGCGATCCGTTTTCTGCTGGGTGCGGCGGGATCAATGCTGTGGTCGGCCAGCGAGGCCGTAATTAATGAACTCGTGGAGGACGACTGGCGGGGCCGGATCATTGGTATGTACGGTTCGGCCGGTGCGGCAGGTTTTGCCCTGGGCCCGGTGGTCCTGATCCTGACCGGCACGGAGGGGTTGCTGCCTTTCGTCGTGACTGCCGCATTCATCGGCGTCGCCAGCCTGCCCCTGTTCTGGTTACCCAACGATGCGACCCCGCATACGAGTGAAGATCATCCGAGCTTGCGCCGGATATTTCGGCTTGTCCCTCACATCATGCTTCTCAATCTCGTCTATGCGGCAGCCGTCGAGGCGTTTATCGCTTTCTTCCCCCTTTACGGCATTCACATTGGCCTTGGAGAGGTGCGCAGTCTTTCCCTGCTGACCACGTTTGCGCTCGGTGGCGTGGTGCTGCAGCTGCCTTTGGGATGGCTCGCGGATCACATGCATCGACAGAAGCTGCTCCTGATCTGCCTCGTCACAACGATGATCGGATTCCTGGTTCTCCCGCAGGTGGTTTCATCCAGCATAGGTGGTCCGGTGTTCACGTTTTCGCTGGGCGGAGTAGAGGGAATGATCTACGCACTTGGCGTGATTCTGCTCGGCCAGAAGTTTCGAGGTGCGGAACTCGCTGCTGCAAGCGTCCTGTATACGGGCATGTGGGGGGTTGGGACGATGCTGGGCCCCGCCGTGGTTGGGGCCGGTATGGACCTCTTGGGGAACATATCCATGCCATACCTGATCGCCGCAATTTATGCTGTTTATCTGCCCGTGTTTTTTCTGGCAAGGCGCTGACGAATCGCCACGCATATCCGGACATTGCGGTATTCTTGCCGGAATGCATGGATAAGAAGATCGCAAGAAGAGTCGCCGACAGCCTGACCTGGTCCAGAATATGGAGCGCTGTCCCTATTACGATAGCCGCCTGGCACGGCCTCGTATGGTGGGTCTTTGGCCTCTATATTGCGGCTGCCCTGACGGACCTGCTCGACGGTTTCTTCGGGCGTCGCGCGACGCCGCCGCAAAAAGACAACGACTTTGATGGCAAGGCAGACATCGTCTTTTCGATCATGACGCTGGTATGGATCTGGATGCTCATTCCGGGTTTCTTCGCAAAGTACTGGTTGCCATACCTGCCGTTGCTCCTCGTGATCGAGATATACCTGACGACCATCAGGGTGCGGGAGCCTGATACACCGGTTCCGCATTTTCATTTCGGCCGGTTTGCAATGGCACTGTTCTGCTTCCTTCTGCCCGTTTTGATAATCGTGCAAGACAACGCCTGGTTCGTGCACGCTGTTTTTATTATCGGTACATTGTCGAAGATACAAATGGTCTGGCACTTCGCCACTCGCGACAAAGCGGGCATTACAGAGCAAGCAAAGGCATGAACGGATATCTCAAGGGGAATTCGAATGCTCGCTAAATTGGCCCGCCTGATTCTGCGCCTCGGCGGCTGGACGATAGTCGGCGGTGCTATGGATGAACCCAAGGCCGTGGTAATCGCAGCCCCGCATACGTCAAACTGGGATGGCTTTTGGGCACTTACGTATAAAATTGCCGTTGGACTGGATATCCATTTCTTCGCCAAAGACTCGCTGTTCTGGTTCCCGCTCGGCAACATCTTGCACGCGTTGGGCGGCATCAAACTCGATCGCAAACAAGCCGGTTCGGCCGTTAAGCAGGCAATCGCAATGTTCCGGGAAAAGGACTCCTTCTATTTTGGCCTTGCACCGGAAGGCACGCGCAGGAAAATGCCCGGCTGGAAAACCGGCTTCTACCGGATTGCCGAAGGGGCAGGCGTCCCTGTCTACCTGGGCGTTTTGGACTTCGCCAACAAGCGTGTAGGCATTGACCGACGAGTGGACCTGACGGGGGATCCGGACACAGACCTCGCCACGATTCGTGAATTCTACGATGATGTCCTGGGACGCTGGCCCGACAAGGCCAGTCCAATCGTCTTCCCATAGAAAAGGCCGCCCTTAGGCGGCCCTGTTATGCGTGAAACCCGGGGCTCAGAACCGATAATTGATTTCCAGGCCATACTCGCGACCTTTCTTCATCGGGCCCGCAATCCACAGGCCGGCAATTGAAGTCAGGTTACCCCAATTTGCGTCGTCCTCGAGATTCTTGCCGTAGAGCGCGACGTTCCAGGCGTCGTTTCCGGAGAACCAGTTGATGCTTGCGTTGGTGCGCCGCTGGTCTTCGAATTTCTGGTTATTCGCGTCATCATACGGATGCCCCTCCCGGTAGCTGTGACTAGCCATGAGGTTGATCAGGCCTGTACCGAGATAAATGTCCCAGGAAAAACCGAGGCTATAGTTCGTCGGCGCCAGGCGCGGCAATTCGGGCCCGAGGAATGCCGCGAAGTCAGGGTTAACGCTGTCATACTCGCCATCTTGCCAACCATATGACAGGTTGACTGAAAAGTTTTCAGCCAGCAGTGCAATAAAGTCGGCTTCGATTCCCTTGATTGTCACATCGCCGGCGTTAATCGTACCTTGCAATACAATGACGTCAGGATCAGGCACATTGAGTTCGCGCTGCATATCGTCGATCGAATTGTGGAACGCCGCAATATTGAAACGTAAACGACCGTCGAGCAGGTCGGTCTTCAGACCGATCTCGAACGTGTTGTTCTCTTCCTCATTCGTCGGGCCCGGTGGAATAACGTTGGGCTTGGCGTTACGGAAGTTGAAGCCGCCTGAGCGAAAGCCCTTCGACCAGAAACCGTAAACCTGCGTTTCGTCGTTTACACGGAACTGGGCGCCCAGCTTCGGTGTGATATTGCTCCAGTCACCGGTCAGATCGAGGAACGTACAGTCGAAATCAACATTGTCCGAGCAACCACCGGTGATGATCTGTGCGTCTTTTTGTTCGTCCGTGTAACGCAGGCCGGCCGTGATCGTCCAGCTTTCATTGAGGTGAAAGTCGTTCGACCAGAACGCGCCAAAATTGGTGGAATCCATGTCGCCACCGAGTGCGCGTTGCAGGTTGACACCAATCGGTTCGGGACCCAGGGGTGGTGGCAGCCAGATGTATCGCGCCTCGCGATACGTCACTTCCTGATCGAAGTAGTACAACCCGAGCGTCGCTTCCCAGCTATCCGAGAAAGAACCCGACCAGCGAATCTCGTTACTCAGCTGCTCCTGTTCGGTGTATCCGGGCGCCGCGAAAATCGGCAGTTCACTACCATCGATATCGGCAGCCGAACTCGCATCCACTTTCCGCCAGCCGAGGATATTGGTCAATGTGCCATTGCCAATGTCGGCGATGTTGGTTTCCAGGACTACCTGCGTCCAGTCGATTTCGGTAAAGCCGGTTTCATCTGAGGCGGTCGCGAACTCCGGCTGCGCACCCGCCTGCTGCAAACTCACGTTGGTCCAGGCGCTACCGTCGCCTTCGGTTGAACCATCCTCGATGCTCAGTACCCACTCAACCGAATCGGATGGCGTCCAGACAAATGTCGGGCGGATCATCGTGGTCTCCAGTGCGCCAACATCCGAGCCATCGGCCGGTTTGACATAAAAAGGCTGCAGTGGATGCGGCGCATTCGGCGGCGGCAATTCCTGGTTGATATTGTCGAAATAACCCGGGTCATCGTCGTAGTAGACAACCAGTTTGGCCGCTAGCACTTCGTCAACGAGAGAGCCTTCAATCGCGGCTGCAACGTTGACCTGTTCTGTATCGGTTGCGCCGAGACGCACCCGTGCAGCGAATTCGCCATCGGGGCGGGCATTGCGAAGTACCACCGCTCCACCAGTCACGTTACGGCCGAACAGGAGCCCTTGCGGGCCACGGAGAACCTCAACGGATTCGAGATCAAAAGTATCGATTACTACGCCGTATGTCGTGCCCATGTACAGGCCATCGACAAATACGCCCACGGTCGGGTCGACCGACGGAATCGAACTGTTGATACCCTGGCCACGGATGGAAAAGTTCTGCACGCCCGGGAACGTGCCCACAGACTCGAGCTGAACATTCGGCATCACGTAGCTAAGATCCTCGATCTTCTTGACGAACTGGGCATCCAGCTGCGCGGCGCCAAAGGCCGTCACCGCTA
>CALDZH010000115.1 GCA_937944275.1 uncultured Woeseiaceae bacterium | reverse complement strand
GCGGGGGTCGGAATTTCAGGGAGTCGAGGGCGTGGGCGATATGCTGCCGTAGGAGCGCACTTCTACGACTTGTCCTTGCGCGGTCCCCGCCGATGTTGTCTCGGGTGCTTGTTGTGCTCTTTGCCACCGGGCCTGCGGCGCGGCCCACCACCGCGCGGTTTGCGCGCGCGAGGTTTGGGCCTGACGATCTCGGGCAAATCCTCGGGGTCGTAGTTGGCGACCGATATTTTGTGGCCGATGTATTTCTCAATATCCGGCAACGTCATCACATAGGTTTCACAACCGAGACTGATGGCGTCTCCGGATGCGCCAGCGCGCGCGGTACGGCCGATACGGTGCACGTAGTCTTCAGCATCCTGCGGCAGGTCATAGTTGATTACATAATGCACATCAGGAACGTGGAGGCCGCGAGATGCGACGTCTGTACCAATCAACACGGGAAGCGTGCCGGCCTGGAAGTCCATTAGCATGCGAAGGCGTTTCTTTTGCGGAACGTCGCCTGAAATTGCCGCAGCATTTATGCCGTTCGCTTCGAGATAGTCCTGTACACGTTCGGCTTCGCGCTTCATGTTTACAAAAATCATGATGCGCCCCTCTCCCATCTCGCGGACAAGGCCGATGAGCAGAGGCATCTTGTCTTCATTTGAGGGAAAGAAAATAGCCTGGCGCACGCGGTCCGCAGTAACCTTGTCGGGTTCAATGCGAATGAGCTCCGGCTCGTTCATGTGCTCGTAAGCCAATTCCATGACGCGCTGTGAAAGCGTTGCCGAAAACAACATATTCAGTCGTTTGTCGGGGTCCGGAAGGCGCCGCAACAGGTAACGAATGTCCTTGATGAATCCGAGATCAAACATGCGGTCGGCTTCGTCGAGAATGGCCACTTCAACCTGGTCGAGCTTGAATACGCCCTGCTTGAAATAGTCGATAATGCGTCCCGGTGTGCCTATCAAAAGGTCGACACCGCCTTCGAGCGTCTTGCGTTGCTTCTCGTAGTCCGTGCCGCCGTAGGCGAGCGCAATTTTGAGTCCGGTGTGCTTGCCGAGGATCTCTGCGTCATTCGCAATCTGAACGGCCAGTTCCCGGGTTGGCGCGAGGGCAAAAAGCCGGGGTTGCCGCGGCTTGTCCGGATCGCGTTCTTTGGCCAACAGGCGCTGGTAAGCGGCGATCAGGAACGCGGCTGTCTTGCCCGTCCCTGTTTGTGCCTGCCCGGCTACGTCGTGGCCCTGAAGCGCGATCGGCAACGTATTTGCCTGGATAGGCGTACAAAATTCGAATCCCGCGTCGCGAATACCTGCGAGTATGGACTCCTGAATGGGTAGTGAGTCGAACCTGAGATCGCTCAGATGATCTTGAGACATATAAATAGAACCGGAAAATATGCGTTAAAAGCTTGCAAAATGCTTCACGAAACGGTCAAATTAGCGTTAATTCGACGCGACGACCGTCGCACCTGCCAACTTAGCTTTTCATCAATCCAGAAAGAAGCCGGACCAAATACCGGAAATTGTCGGTAATGAAGCTGCGACAGTTTGCCTGATACAACAGGCCGCGTCATCCGTTTTTGAAATGTTCGTTTTCCAGAGCTTCGGAGTACGTGCGTTTCTGATATCAACCCATGGACATATTTGAGGAGTTAGCCGGTGAGCGACAAGATTGTGCACACCTCGGACGGCACGTTTGATGCTGATGTTTTACAAAATGAAAAGGCGGTTCTGCTCGATTTCTGGGCTGAGTGGTGTGGCCCGTGCAAGATGATCGCGCCGCTGCTAGACGATGTTGCAGACAAGTACGAAGACAAGCTTGCCATCGTCAAGTTGAATGTTGATGAGAACCCGAATACGGCTCAAAAGTTCGGTATCCGCAGCATTCCAACGTTGATTCTGTTTAAAGATGGCGCCGTGCAGGCGCAAATGATGGGCGCGATGCCAAAGTCGCAGCTCGAAGAGTTTCTGGACACTAATCTGTGAGAGGGTACTTGGGTACTTCAACGAAAAATCGCCCGAATAAGACGGGCAACAAAGGGAAGGGAAATCCGAATCGCCGTAGGCGCCGTAGGCCACCGCAGCACGAATACCCTGACGATGATGGCAATCTCGAGGTAATTCCGCCAGAGCAACTCGAGGCAAGCAAGAACATGATGAACCTGACGGAGCTCAAAACCCGTCCGGCCACTGCGCTTGTTGAACTCGGTGAATCGCTCGGCGTCGAGAATATTGCGCGTTCGCGCAAGCAGGACATCATTTTCTCGATTCTGAAGGCGCACGCGGCACTGGGTGAAGACATCTACGGTGACGGTGTTCTCGAGATACTGCAGGACGGTTTCGGCTTCCTGCGCTCGTCCGATAGCTCCTACCTCGCTGGACCTGACGATATCTATGTCAGCCCCAGCCAGATCAGGCGCTTCAACCTGCGTACGGGCGACACGGTCTCCGGTCTGATTCGTCCGCCGAAGGAAGGCGAGCGGTATTTTGCTTTACTCAAAATTGGTCAGATCAACCACGATGCGCCGGAGAATGCCCGGACCAAGGTTCTCTTCGAAAACCTGACGCCGCTGTTCCCCAAGGACCGACTGGTTCTGGAGCAGGGCAACGGCAGTACCGAAGACCTGACGGCACGCATTATCGACATGGTCGCGCCGATCGGTAAGGGCCAGCGTGGCCTGATCGTTTCGCCGCCGAAGGCCGGTAAGACGATGCTGTTGCAGAATATCGCGTCAGCAATCTGCGCCAACAACCCGGAAGTCGACCTCATGGTACTGCTCATTGACGAGCGTCCCGAGGAAGTGACCGAGATGACGCGCACGGTGCGCGGCGAGGTTGTTTCGTCGACCTTCGACGAGCCGGCCAGCCGCCATGTGCAGGTTGCCGACATGGTCATCGAGAAGGCCAAGCGCCTCGTCGAGCACAAGCGCGACGTGGTGATCCTGCTCGATTCGATCACGCGTCTCGCCCGTGCATACAACACGGTCGTACCGTCTTCGGGCAAGGTCCTGACCGGTGGTGTCGATGCCAATGCACTGCATCGTCCGAAGCGTTTCTTCGGCGCAGCGCGCAACATCGAGGAAGGCGGCAGCCTGACGATTCTGGCTACGGCGCTGGTCGATACGGGTTCGAAGATGGACGAAGTGATCTACGAGGAATTCAAAGGCACGGGCAACATGGAGATCCATCTGGATCGCCGCATTGCCGAAAAGCGTGTATTCCCCGCGATTAACATCAACCGTTCGGGTACGCGTAAAGAAGAGTTGCTGACGGAAGATGCCGAGCTGCAGAAGATGTGGATCCTGAGAAAGGTACTGCATCCGATGGATGAGCTCGCCGCAATCGAGTTCCTGCTGAACAAGCTGCAGGACACGAAGACGAATGCGAAGTTCTTCGAGGCGATGAAACGGTAGGAGTGGCCACCGGCCGCGATGCTGTACTCAAAGCAAAAACGGGGCCGAATGGCCCCGTTTTCTTTTGTTGTGTGCCTCGACCTAGCCGCCATCCAGCCAGCGGCGGGCTTCGAACTCATCCGCAAACAGATGACCATTCAGCAGGCCACGATTAAGCAATATCGTCTGGTGGTCGATGGCATCGGCGAGACTGAGTGGTTGGTCCATGTTGGCTATGCCGAGGATCGAAAAGCAGTGGTGCTCAGCGCAGGCCGCGATGATGTCCTTCCACATCTGTGTCACCGACGCGCGGTCCGGGATACCGGTGGCTCGAACCTCGATTATTGAGTTCACGTGTTCGATGGAATATTTCGCGGCCGTGGAACAAGTCTAGTCCGGAGCAGAATGGGTTTCTATCTATTCCACGGATGAATTTTCAGTCGTCGAAGAATTCGACCAAGCCTGACTCTATAGAATATTCAGCGCCGATTACGGTGAGATCGCCCGAATCGATCAGCTTTTCGAGAATGTCGGAGCCATGGCGCAACTGCTCTACCGAGTTGCGCACATTGGCTGCGACGGCATCGCGCAGAGACGGATTGTCGAGAACCTCAAGGGCGGGGCGAATGCGGTTCACGATGGATTGCAGATTGGGCGAGCGTGTTTCCTGCTCTTGTGAAAGTTCTTTCAGGGTGGCGTCGACGGCGCCGCAGTTGCTATGGCCCAATACGACCACAAGCCGTGTTCCGAGATTCGAAGCTGCGAACTCTACGCTGCCGATCTGTGACGGCGCGACAATATTCCCTGCGACGCGAATGACGAACAGGTCGCCAAGGCCCTGGTTGAACAATAGTTCGACCGGGACCCGGGAATCCGAACACGCGACAATGACGGCGAACGGGGCCTGGGCGTCGATCAGTTCGGCCCGGCGGGCCTGGCTATTCGAAAGCCGGGTATTTGCGTTGCCACTCGCGAATCGTTTATTGCCCTCGCGTAGGCGTTCGAGTGCTTCAGATGCAGGAATCATGTGTACAGGCTACCACCGATGAAGGAAAACCGGAGTCCCCGCCGGAAACTCCGCCTGGTCCCGGGGTAGCTCGACATAGCCGTCAGTAGCTGACAGGGCGGTAAAATCGCCCGAGGTGTTGGTTTTGACGGGCATTGCCAGTACCTGGCCCGCGGCATTCGAGATCAGGCGTACTGGCTGAAAACAGGTGAGGTCCGGCTTGAATGTGACGTCGCTCGCGAGCGATGCAAACTCAGGTGCCTGCGTAGCGGCCAGCAAGGCTTTCGCCAGCGCCGGGATGACGTACTGACGGCAACAAACCAGTGCCGAGACAGGATTTCCCGGCAGGGCAAAGACCGATTGACCATCCGGCCCCTTACCAAACCACATTGGTTTGCCGGGGCGTTGGCTGATCCTGTGAAATATGACCTCGACGCCGAGTTCGGCGAGCACCTCGGGTACGTAGTCCGCCTTGCCCATCGATACGCCACCGCTCAGGATAATCACATCGGCGGCATCCAGGTGAACCGCAATCCACTCCTTGAGCACGTCGCGCTCGTCGACCAGGTGGTCATGCTCGCAATCCGTGTAGCCGTGTTTTTCGAGCAAGGCCTGCATGGCTGGACCGTTCGACATGCGAACCTGGTGCGGCTCGATTCTTTCCCCGGCCGGGACGAGTTCATCGCCGGTTGAAATGATGCGAATCACCGGCGCACGACTTACCGCAACTTCTGTCAATCCGGCCGACGTGATGACAGCAATATCCAGCGGCGAGATGCGTTTGCCGGGAACGAGCAGTTCGCTGCCCTGGGCGTGATCAGACGCGCGTGGGTGGATAAATTGTCGTTCCTCTACCTCGTAGCCATCCTCGAGCGTTGCCACGCCATCATCGATCGTGATGCGCTCTACGGGAACTATGCAGTCGGCCCCAACCGGCAACGATGCGCCGGTCATGATCTCGATCGCCTTGCCGGCCTCCAGGTGCTTCGCCGGTTCGCCCGCCATTTGGGTGCATTGAACTGGAAAGGACGTCGTGCCAGCCACAAGGTCTGCGTACGCGAGCGCGATGCCATCCATCATGACGCGATCGAAAGGCGGCTGGTCACGCTCAGCGACCACGGTTTGGCGCAGGATGCGGCCGGTCGCAGCAGAAACCGCGGCCGCTTCAGCCGCAAGTTTCGGCATCGCGGCCAGAACCTGTTCGAGAGCCTCGGCTGTCGTCAGCACGGCTTAAGCAATCTCCCGCGCGATTGCGCGGTGGCCGATATCGCGACGCAGGTAGACGTCTTCCCAGTCGATCTTGTCAGCGGCCGCATATGCGTCCTGGGCGGCTTCGGCAACGGTCTCGCCGAGGCCAACTACGCAAAGCACTCGGCCGCCACTTGTAACGACGTTATCGCCGTCTGTCGCGGTACCCGCGTGGAAAACCTTTTGGGTATTGCTGTCGGCGTCATCGAGTCCGGAAATGACTCTACCTTTTGCATAGCTTGCCGGGTAACCGCCGGCTGCCATGACCACGCCCAGCGCGGCACGCGTATCCCAGACCGCATCACGTTCGCCCAGGTCGCCTTCCAGCGTCGACAGGCATATATCAACGAGGTCTGACTTGAGGCGCGCCATGATCGGCTGCGTTTCCGGGTCGCCCATGCGGCAATTGAACTCGATGACCCTGGGCGTGCCATCCGCCATGATCATGAGGCCGGCATACAGGAATCCGAGGTAGGGGTTGCCATCGGCCTTCATTCCATCGAGCGTGGGCCGAATTACCTCCTGCATAATCCGCGCTTCGATTTCCGAAGTTACGACCGGGGCGGGAGAGTAGGCGCCCATGCCGCCGGTATTCGGGCCGACATCGCCTTCGTCGCGGGCCTTGTGGTCCTGCGAGGTGGCCATCGGTAACACCGTCTCACCATCCGTAATGACGATGAAGCTCGCTTCTTCCCCGTCCAGGAATTCCTCGACGACGATTCTTGCGCCGGCCTCGCCGAAGCTGCCGCCAGCAAGCATGTCGGTTGCCGCCGCTTCGGCTTCTTCGAGTGTCATCGCGACGATCACGCCTTTACCAGCGGCCAGGCCGTCAGCCTTGATGACGATCGGCGCACCTTGCTCGCGAATATAGGCGAGCGCCGGTTCCAGGTCGGTAAAGTTTTGGTAGGCGGCCGTAGGAATGTCGTGGCGTGCGAGGAAATCCTTCGTAAAGGCCTTCGAACCTTCAAGTTGAGCGGCCGCCGCGGTCGGGCCAAAGCACGGCAGGTTGAGTTCGTTGAAGCGATCGACCACGCCGGCGACCAGCGGTGCCTCCGGACCAACGATCGTCAGGGCCACTTTCTCCGCGCGTGCCAGCGCTGCGAGCGCCTCGATATCGTCGGCAGATACATCGACGTTACGCACCTTGTCTTCGCGCGCCGTGCCGGCATTGCCGGGCGCCACGAGCACTTCGTCTACACGTGGTGATTGGGCACACTTCCACGCGAGAGCGTGTTCGCGGCCGCCGGATCCAATAATGAGAATGTTCATCAGTGGCGGAAGTGTCGCATGCCGGTGAATACCATCGCCAGACCGTGCTCATTGGCTGCCTGGATGGTCTCTTCGTCCCGCATCGAGCCGCCGGGCTGAATGATGGCCGAGATACCGGTCTTCGCCGCTGCGTCAATACCATCACGGAACGGAAAGAAAGCGTCCGACGCCATGACTGAGCCGCCAATCTCGAGGCCTTCGTCCGCAGCTTTGATGGCTGCAATCTTCGTCGAGTAAACGCGACTCATCTGCCCCGCGCCGATACCAATGGTCATTTTGTCTTTGCAGAAGATAATCGCGTTAGACTTGACGTACTTCACAACGGTCCAGGCGAACAGCATGTCCTGGATTTGCTCAGG
>CALDZH010000114.1 GCA_937944275.1 uncultured Woeseiaceae bacterium | reverse complement strand
CCTTGATCGTGTTGCCGTCAGGCGCCACAGCGAGGTAACCGAGCATCGTCGACCACAGGCCCTTGCCGTAGACCGGCAGGATCACCTGGTCGACACGATTGCCGTCCATGACCAGGTACACATCCGCGAAGGCTTCGCGTTTTGCGATGCCCGCGCGGTCGAGTTCGCCGGGAATGGCCACTACCGCGTCGGGATCACCGGCGTCTGTGTAGGCGCCTGTCTCGAGATCCACCGTGCGCGTCTCGATGTTCTCGAACAGCGTGTCGACGTCGGCGCCGGGTTCCATGATGCCGGCTACGTCCAGGATGATCTGCTGGCGATACAACTCTTCGTTGCGCTGCTGCACCGGTTTCAGGACGATGGCGGCGCTCGATACGATGACGGAGCAAACGAGGCTCAGGCCGATAGCAACGAGCAGCGTGTTGGAAATACTGTCGCGATCGAATTCTTTCTTGTCAGACATTGCGTTTCAGCCTCCGATTTACGTTGGCCTGCACTACGAAGTGGTCGATTACAGGTGCGAACACATTGGCGAAAAGGATGGCGAGCATGATGCCCTCGGGGAATGCCGGGTTTACGACACGTATCAGCCAGGTCATGAAACCGATCAGCAGCCCGTATATCCATTTGCCTGCGTTGGTTTGGGAAGCGCTGACGGGATCAGTTGCCATGAATACGGCACCGAACGCGAAACCACCCAGCACCATGTGCCATTGCCATGGCATGGACATCATAGGGTTGCTGCTGTCCGGGCTGCCGAATAGTAGCGATGGAACGATCAAGCCAACGCATACTGCGACGATGATCCGCCACGACGCAATGCGCGTGTATATCAGGATAAGAGCGCCGAGCAGACAGGCCGCGGCGGATACTTCGCCAATCGAGCCTTGCATCTGGCCCAGGAATGCCTGCATCCAGGTGAGGCCCGAATCGAGCACGCCCTGGAAACCTTCGATAGCGCTGATGCCGAGTGCTGTCGCGCCAGTGAAGCCGTCGACCGGGGTCCAGACAGCATCACCTGAAATTTGCGCCGGGTAGGCGAAATACAGGAATGCGCGACCGACCAGTGCCGGGTTCAGGAAGTTCTTGCCGGTCCCGCCGAACACTTCCTTACCGATAATCACGCCGAAGCTGATACCTACGCCAACCTGCCAGAGCGGTATCGTCGCCGGGAGGATCAGCGCATACAGGAAGCCGGTAACGAAGAAACCCTCGTTGACCTCGTGGTTGCGCACGCCGGCAAATATCACTTCCCACGTCAGCCCTACTATCATCGTGACGAGGTAAATCGGAACGAAATACAGCGCGCCCTGCAGAATACAATCGTAGATGCTGGCAGGGTCGTAGCCGGCGCCGAGCAACGGCAGCAAGGCACCTCGCCAGCCTTCGAGGCCTGCGAGACCAAGGCCTTCCATGGCCATGTTGGCCTGGTAACCCGTATTCCACATGCCGGCGAGTGCCGCCGGAGTCGCCGCGATCACGACGGTGATCATGACGCGCTTCAAATCGAGTGCGTCGCGAATATGCGGTGCGCCGCGGCTCAGGTCGGGTGGGGAGAAAAGAAACGTATCGACGGCTTCGAACAGCGCGTGAAAACGTTCGAGGCGGCCGCCCTGCGTAAACAGGGGTTCGAGATTATCGAGGAACGAGCGTAGTTTTTTCATCAGCCGTTCACCTCGATTTCGTGCAGCGTATTACGCAGGTGTGGTCCATATTCGTACTTGCCGTTGCAAACAAAAGAGCAGAGGGCGAGATCTTCCTCATCCAGTTCAAGGCACCCCAGGTTGCGGGCGCCGTCGGTATCGCGCACGAGAATGGCCTTCAAAAGCGGTGTCGGCAGAATGTCGAGCGGCATGACCTGTTCGAAACTGCCGATGGAGACCATGGCGCGTGGGCTGCCATTCTGCGAGGTCGTAAATTTGTAGCCCTTGCCAAACAGCTTGCCGAAATAAGCGCGTGCGGCTGAGAACCTGCCAACACCAGGCCGCATGAAGGACAGAAACTCGCGCGGGTTGCCTTCCTGCAGCACATTTATCTGCTGGTCGTAGCGGCCGAGGAACGATGCCCAGCCAGCTGCGCGGTGCCCGCGAAGGACTGAGCCCGACACGATGCGGACATTACCGCCCGTGGTCTCACCGCTGATCAGTTCGCCCGTATTCGCGCCAAGCCTGGTCGTTATAAGCCGGGGATTTTTGACCATCGGGCCGCCAAGGGCGATAACGCGCTCGGTGTGTAAACGGCCCGTGGTGAACAGCTTGCCGATAGCGATGACGTCCTGGTAGCCGATGTGCCAGACAACTTTGTGTTCACTGACAGGCTCGAGGAAGTGTATATGTGTGCCTGCAAGGCCGGCCGGATGAGGACCGCTGAATGTGGCGTGGAGGAACGGTTCCTCGTTCGGCACCTCAATGCTCGAATTCGCTGCCGTGCAGACATAGGTCGCACCGCGCGTCAGCTTGGAAATGGCGAGCAGGCCCTCGATGAAGGCATCCGTATTTTCCCTAATGATGACGGCCGGGTCGGCTGCCAGCGGGTTTGTATCTATCGCGGTAACGAAGATCGCGCGTGGCGATTTGTCCGGTGCCGGAATCTTGCTGAAGGGCCGCGTTCGAAACGCGGTCCACATGCCGGAATCGAGCAGGTTCTTCCTGACCGCATCTTCATCGAGATCCGCGATTTCACTTCCCGAGTAACTGGCGAACTGTTCGGCATCGTCGCCATCGAGATTGATGACCACTGATTGCAGAATACGCCGTTCACCGCGATTCACGGCCGCGACGATGCCACTGCCGGGCGACGTGAAGTTAATGCCGGGGTTGGCCTTGTCGGTAAACAGTGACTGTCCCAGCTTAACGCGGTCGCCTTCGCGTACCAGCATGCCGGGTTTCAGGTCATTCGTATCAGGGCCGAGCAGGGCGACCGACGTAATATTGGCACCAGGAGAAATGCTCTGGTCGGGTGCGCCGGGCAAAGGAATATTAAGGCCTTTCTTGATTTTCGTATGCATAAGGATTGTCGTTTATTAGAACCACAGGGCGAACAGGGCGCAGCCGGCAAGCCACAGGCAACCAATTGTATGGATGCCCAGGGTCGCTTCGATTGACTGTGCCATGGTTTCGCGGTTTTCGATGCCGCCACGGATACCGGTTGACGCTTTCCAGGCGAGGACCAGCAATCCGATGGGAACGAGAGGTGCCAGCAACGGCAAATGGCCCTGTACCGCCAACAGCGCCACGGTGGCCGCCGCGGCGACGTGAATGGCGAAGTACAGGTTTGCTGTGCTATTCAGGCCGAGTCGGACCGGCAATGTGTTCTTGCCGCAGGCGCCGTCGGCCTCCGCGTCAGGGACCTCATTAATAAGAAGAATTGCAGCAACCCAGGCGCTGACTGGAATCGAATACAGGATCAGCGCCGCATCAATCGTGGCACCTTGCAGCCACGCGGCACCTGTCACGGGCAGAACGCCGAAAGCAATTGCCACGGCAGTCTCACCCAGGCCCAGCGAACTGAGTTTGACGGGACCCAGCGAGTAGATAACGCCGAGCCCAATGCCGATCAGGCCGAATGTGATGACGGTCGGTCCGCGTTCCACGAAAAGTGCCAGGCCGGCGAGCGACGCGAGCGCGATCAATGTGATGCCGAGTCGCGCCATGCGCCGAGGCGACAGAATGCCGCTTTGGATGAATCGTGAGCCGCCGGTGTAAGGATAGATGCGTAGCTCGTTTCGCGCGTCCGTGCCGATCGACTCGTCACCCACGTCATTCAGGACGTTGCTTGCGGCATGTACGCAGACTGTTGCGACCATGGCCAGGACGAAGATATAGATGCTGAATTGCCCGCTTGCGTATGCGCCCCACGCCGATCCGACGATGACCGGAAGTGCCGATGCGGGAAAGAACTTCGGGCGCGTCGCGTGGAACGCGCGCTTTATATTCTGCTTGAATGAGTCGCCGGCGAATTCCTCCGGCACCGGGTTTAACGGTCGTACTGATTGTTGAGACATGCCTGATCCCTGCTGTAACTGGCCGGGTGAGCGCGGCCAGGCGTTATTGTTGGGACCCTTTTATACGCGAAAATGACTCTATATACATACGCGGTTTCCGATAATGCCCGCATGAAGATTTCGTGGATCGAGACGGCGTACAATACTGGCCCCTGCTGGCGCCATGCCCAAACCGGCAGGCGACAAAATCATACTCAATTTGGGAAGAAATGCTATGAAATTCAGTAGGTTGATGGGTCTTGGACTGATCACATTGATGCTAGGAGCGTGCGGCGGCTCAGACCAGGAGGTCGCACTGGATGACGCGACAGACAGCGTATCCGACGAGATTTCGGTATCGGACGCAGAATTGGCGGGCAATCCGTTCATGCAAGAGTGGAATACGCCGTATGGGATTCCGCCGTTCAGCGCCATTAAGGACGCGGATTACATGCCGGCGTTCAAAAAGGGCATCCTGGATTTGCGCGCTGATATAGCGGCAATTCTCGAGAATCCGGAGCCGCCGACTTTTGAAAATACAATTCTCGCCCAGGAGGTCGCGGGTGAGCTGCTGACGAAGGTCGATTACACCTTCGGCAATATTTCGAATACTGAGCTCAACGATGAACTGCGGGCGCTGGAGAGCGAGGTCAATCCCATGCTCACGCGGGAATTCGACGCGATCAACCTCAATACCGATCTGTATGCCCGGGTCAAGGCTGTTTACGACCAGAAAGACGAGCTGGGCCTGGACGAGCAGGATGCACGCCTGCTCGAGCTGACGCATCGCGGGTTTGTGCGGGCAGGGGCCGCGCTGACGCCCGAGGTCAAGGCTCAGGTTGCCGAGATCAACGCCGAGATGTCCGAGTTAACGACCAGGTTTTCGCAAAATCTGCTCGCCGCGACCAAGGAGTTCACACTCGAGCTCACAAAGGATGACGAGATTGCAGGCCTTAGCGACGACTTCAAGGCGGCAATCTGGGACGAAGACAAAAAAGCCTGGGTTGTTGGCCTGAATCGTTCATCCTATGAGACGTTCATGGTGCAGGCCGAGAATCGTGATCTGCGTAAGCGACTTTTCGATGGTTATCGTCTGCGCGCGTCAGGGGGCGATATCGACAACGGCCCGCTGGCCATCAGGGTTGCGCAGTTACGGGCCAGGCGGGCCGAATTGCTCGGTTACGAATCGCATGCGCATTACACGCTTGAAACACGCATGGCGAAGACGCCGCAGGGCGCGGAAGACTTCCTGCTGCGCGTCTGGCGTCCCGGCCTCGAACAGGCCATCAAGGAGCGCGCCGACATGCAGGAGATGATCGGCGATGAATTTACATTCGAAGGTCACGATTGGTGGCACTACGCCGAGAAGATTCGCAAAGAGCGCTACGACCTCGATGAAAATGCGACCAAACCGTACTTTAAGCTCGAAAACGTTCGCGCTGGTGCGTTTGAGATGGCGAATCGCCTGTTCGGCATTACGTTTGAAGAGGTCGACGTCGAGGGCTGGAACCCGGTCGTCAAGTCGTTCGATGTCAAGGATGCGGAAGGCAATTTCCTCGGCCTGTTCATGGCTGATATGTATGCCCGTGATTCCAAGCGCGGCGGCGCCTGGATGAGTTCTTACCGGACTACGTCAGAGATCGGGGGGGAATCGGTTCGGCCGCTCATTACAAATAACCTGAACCTGCCGATGCCGCCGGAAGGCGAACCGACATTGATGCGGTTCGACGACGTCGAAACGCTGTTCCACGAGTTCGGCCACGGCCTGCACGGGCTGATGACGCAGGTCAGATACCCGACCTTTGCCGGTACCAGCGGCAGCCCGCGCGATTACACGGAGTTTCCGGCGCAGATTCTTGAACACTGGCCCGGTGAGCCCGAGATGCTCGAGATTTTTGCGCATCACTACGAAACGGGCGAAGTCATACCGACCGAACTCGTCGAGCGTATGAGGGTGGCTGCGAATCACAACCAGGGTTTTGCAACGACCGAATATATCGCCGCGTCACTGCTGGACCTGCGCTGGCACACGTTGAGCTCGGAAGAGGCGGCGCAGATTACCGACGCGCGTGCATTCGAGAAAGAAATTCTCGATGACTACGGCCTCATTCCCGAGATTGAGCCACGCTATCGCTCGCAGTATTTCAGCCACATTTTCGCGAGCCCCAGCGGTTATTCTGCCGGTTACTACGCTTACCTGTGGTCCGAGATTCTTGATTCCGATGGCTTTGCTGCGTTCAAACAGGCTGAGAATATCTTCGATCCTGAAGTTGCTGCGCGTCTGAAGAAGTGGGTGTACGAGTCAGGCGGCTTGCGCGAAGCAGATGAGCTGTACCGCAACTTCCGCGGTCAGGATCCGAGCATCGAGCCGCTGCTCGAGGGGCGTGGATTCGCGGTCGAGGAGAACGACGAAACCTGATGAGGTGGCGTCACCCGGGCAACCGGGTGACGCTCTACATAAACCGGTTACTTCGAGCTGATCTTGTTCACGGGATCGTGAGTACTACTTTCCCGAGCACGCGGCGTTCTGTGATTACCCGAAAAGCACTCGTAAAGTCGTCGAAAGCGAAAGCCTCCGAGTAGCGTGGCCGCAGTTTCCCTGCAGCAATCATGTGGTCGAGCTCGCGCATGTTCTCGAGCATTTCGTCGGTGTGCCTCGCTGCCCATGGGCCCCACCAGACGCCAACGATACTGGCCTCCTTGAGCAACGCCAGGTTAATCGGAAACTTCGGAATGTCGCCGCTCGCGAACCCGATGACAAGATAACGCCCATGCCAGCCGAGGGCCCGCAAGGCCTGTTCGGCCAGATCGCCACCGACAGGATCGTAAACAACATCAACGCCCTTGCCGTTGGTCATTTCTTTTACGGTTTGCTTGAGCGGCGCTGATGCGTAGTCGATCGTAAGATCGGCCCCGGCTTCCCTGGCGAACGCGAGTTTCTCGCTGCTGCTGGCCGCCGCGATAACCGTTGCACCCATTGCCTTGGCCAGCTCCACCGCCGTGTTGCCGACGCCTCCGGCGGCGCCGAGAACCAGCACCGTTTCGCCGGGCTGCAGCCTGGCGCCCTGCTTGAGCGCGTGGTAGCTGGTGCCGTAGGCGACGGAGTAAGCAGCGCCCTGGGCAAAGCTCAGCCCCTCGGGTAACGGCACTGCGAGGTTTTCTTCGACGACCGCTTTTTCTGCGAATGCACCGCCGCGCAGTGCGCCGATGATGTGATCGCCGATCTTGAATCTCGTTACCTTGCTGCCAACAGCAGAGACCACACCGGAGGCTTCGTTGCCCGGTATGAAGGGTGGCGGCGTT
>CALDZH010000113.1 GCA_937944275.1 uncultured Woeseiaceae bacterium | reverse complement strand
CGAATACGAACAATATGAAGCTTTCCCAATCCCTTACGCCACCGTAATCCCCCAACGCCTTAATGGAACCGAAGTCGTCGAACAGGAAGGGACCCGCCAGCCCCGGCATATAGGCGAATATGGCACCCGCGAAAACTGCAGCCCACGCCGCTATAAGCATCATGCGGTTCTTTGGGTTACACATCTCTGTATCAGTCAATCCCATTTTATTCTGCAAGCCCGAGGCAAAAAGCATCGGTGATTCTATCCTGATCATCAAGTCCCAGATAGCGGCAGGATCACACAAATCGTGGTTTCGCGTTTGCCACGTCGTGCCTCGTAGCGCAAAATAGCTGAATGGCAAAACCCGCCAACAAAATTGTCCCGCCGGCATCAGCTGCCGTGGCGCACTACGAGCAGCCGCTGTCTGAGCGTATGCGCACGTTTCTGCGTCTCGAGTTTCTGTATCAGCAGATGCTTTATAACAGCGAGAGAGAGGCTGACTGGGCGACACGCGCGACGGTTTCGACCCTGCTCGAAATTCTGGCCATCCTGTCACGCGGGGATGTCCGCAGCGACGTACACAAGGAACTCGACCAGCAGCTCGATGCTCTGCAACGGTTTCAGAGTAAACCTGGCGTCGATGGCGGTCGCCTTGACAGCCTGATCCACAACCTGGCAGCGAGCCGCGATGAACTCAGCCACATCGGTACCGCCTACCTGCAGCCGCTCAAAGACAGCGAGTTCCTGAGCGCGATCAAGCACCGTAGCGCGATTCCGGGCGGCACCTGTGAATTCGATCTCCCGGAATACAATCATTGGTTGCGGCAACCCTTCGAGCGGCGTCAGCAAGACATAAGTAGCTGGTCAGAATCAATCCGTCCCGTTTGTGACGCGGTGACCGAACTGATGTGGTTGATTCGGGAAAGTGCAGAACCGAAAGAAAGAATGGCCATCAACGGGATGTACCAGCACAGCATGCAGAAGAATAGTAATTGCCGGCTCTTGCGCGTCAGCCTGGAGGGTGGCACCTCGCTGTTTCCAGAGATCAGCGGCAGCCAGCACCGATTCACCGTGCGTTTTCTCGAGTGGTCCACGATCGATAGCCGTGCCGTGCAAACGGGCCACGACGTGGCGTTTCAGCTATCTATTTGTTGAATTACTTTTTGCGGGAGACTACCGGCGCGCATTCCTGCATCAATGCTGCTGTTTAAGCGCATCGACGACCGGAACATCGGCCGGCAATAACTCCTCAGCGTCCAGCCGCTCTCTCGGCACCCAGCGGAGGGCCTGTCCTTCGCGGCCAACAGGATCGCTGTTCCAGTCGCTGACAATGAAGAATTCGATCGTAACTATGCGATCGTCATACTCGTGACGCAGATTCATGAACGGCGCGCAGGTCGTAATCTCGATGCCAAGCTCTTCGGCGAGCTCGCGTGACAGCGCCTGTACAGACGATTCGTTGGCGCCGATCTTTCCACCCGGGAATTCCCAAAGGCCGTGGAATGGCCCGCCTCCGAGTCGCTCGGCGATGAGAATTCGACCATCGGAATCACAAAGAATCCCCGCGGCGACGTTAAAGTGGTTCATCGATCGCCGTTGCTCAGCTCAGTTTGCCATGGCACTGCTTGAACTTCTTACCGGAACCACAGGGGCATGGCTCGTTGCGACCGACCTTGCGACCATCCCGGATAAACGGCGTGTGTGCTTCCGCAGCTTTCTCATCGCCACCTGACGGTCCGCCCAACGCTGATGCCTCAGCGTGCTGGAACTTCATCGCCTGCTCTTTCTTGCGGCGCGCTTCGAGCGCGGAAAGATCTTCCTCGCCCTGGATTCTTATGCGGGAAAGAATACTGATCGAATCGTGCTTCACTTGCTCGATCAGGGCGCCGAACATTTCAAATGCCTCGCGCTTGTATTCCTGCTTGGGGTTCTTCTGTGCGTACGAACGCAGGCCAATTCCCTGGCGAAGATGATCCATCGCCGCAAGATGCTCTTTCCAGTGGAAGTCCAGCTGGCGCAGCATGATTTGTTTCTCAACGCCGCGCATCAAGTCTGGTCCGATCTCACTGACTTTCTTCTCGTAGGCGTTGCTAATCTCTTCGATACAACGATCTGTAATCGCTTCCGCGGTCAGGGTAGTGTCTTCCCGAATCCATCGCGCCACGTCCGCACGGACGCCAAACTCTGACTCCAGGACATTGCTCAGCCCTTCGGCATCCCACATCTCTTCGAGGCTGCCCGGAGGTATGTGCTGATGCACGGCGCCTTCGACAACCTCATCACGGATGGCAGCAATCGATTCCTCGATTTCGTCGGCTTCCATAAGATCGTTGCGCATGACGTAAACGACCTTGCGCTGGTCATTTGCAACGTCGTCGTACTCAAGCAGGTTCTTGCGAATATCGAAGTTGTGAGCTTCGACCTTACGCTGCGCGCGTTCAATTTGTCGCGTCAGCAACCTGCTCTCAATAGCCTCGCCTTCTCGCATGCCTGCCCGCGCGAGGAGATTCTTTGTTCTCTCCGGATCGCCAAAGATCCGCATGAGCGTGTCCTCCATGGACAGGTAGAACCTCGAGGAACCCGGGTCTCCCTGGCGGCCAGAGCGGCCACGCAACTGATTGTCGATACGCCGTGATTCATGCCGTTCCGTACCTACGATGTGCAGGCCGCCTGCTTCCAGCACCTGGTTATGGAGCTTTTGCCAATCTTCGCGAGTAGCTTTCTCGTCTGTGTCGTCGCCGGCATTGGCGATGGCCGCATCAAGGCTGCCGCCCAGCACGATATCCGTGCCACGTCCGGCCATGTTCGTAGCAATCGTTATCGCACCCGGCCGGCCGGCGTTCTGCACAATGAGCGCCTCGCGTTCATGCTGCTTGGCATTGAGCACTTCGTGCCTGATCTTTTTCTTCTTCAGGAAATTCGATAGCAGCTCTGATGCCTCAATGGAGGTCGTGCCGACCAGGACCGGCTGGCCCCGCTCGTTGCAATCAACAATGTCTTCGACGATGGCCTCGAACTTGTCTTTTTCGGTCAGGTAGACCAGGTCCGGCTGGTCGTCGCGGATCATCGGCTGGTGCGTCGGGATCACGACGACCTCCAGGCCATAAATGGACTGAAATTCAAAAGCCTCGGTATCAGCGGTACCGGTCATTCCCGACAGGTTGTTGTACAGGCGGAAGTAGTTCTGGAACGTGATCGACGCGACGGTCTGGTTTTCCTGTCGAATCGACACGCCCTCTTTGGCCTCGACCGCCTGGTGCAAACCATCGCCCCAGCGCCGCCCGGGCATCGTCCGCCCCGTAAATTCGTCAACGATGACGACTTCGCCATCCTTGATGATGTACTCAACGTCGCGCTGGTATATTGCGTGTGCGCGTAGTGCTGCATTCAAGTGATGCAATAACCGGATGTTGCCGGCGTCGTAAAGGCTCTCGCCTTCCTGCAACAATCCGGCGCGCGCCATGAGCGCTTCGACCTTCTGATGGCCTTCCTCGGTGACGTGTGCCTGCTTGGCTTTGAGGTCGAGCGTATAGTCGCCGCGCGGCAGCAGGCGACATTTGGCAGGCTTTTTGGAACCATCAACAAGCACGAGATCAGCGTCGCTTTCCTCGGCCAATGTCACGGCCTCGTCGAGCGTCATTTCATGGTTATTGCGATCGGTCAGCACGACACGATTTGCCGGGATATCGTAGTTCGTCGGCTCGTCGGTCTCTTCCTGAGCATTAAGCTTCGGAATCAGCTTGTTGATCTGGGCATAGAGGTCCGTGCTGGCTTCCGCAGGTCCCGAAATAATCAGCGGCGTGCGTGCCTCGTCAATCAGGATCGAATCGACTTCGTCGACGATCGCGAAATTGAGTTGCCGCTGGGCCTTATCTTCTATGGAGAATGCGAGGTTGTCCCGGAGATAATCGAAACCGAGCTCGTTGTTGGTCGCGTAGGTAATGTCTGCCGCGTATGCCGCGCGTTTTTCGTCGGGACTTTGCCCGGCCTTTGACACGCCAACCGTCAGGTCGAGAAACTCGTATATGGGGCGCATCCAGTCGGCATCACGTTGTGCGAGGTACTCGTTGACCGTGACCACATGCACGCCATCCGAACTGATCGCATTCAGGTAGGCCGGCAACGTCGACATTAGCGTCTTGCCTTCACCCGTGCGCATTTCCGCGATATTGCCATCGTGCAGCACCATGCCACCGATGAGCTGCACGTCAAATGGCCTTAACCCCATCGTACGGACGGATGCTTCACGAGCGACCGCAAAGACCTCAGGCAAGAGTTGCTCGAGCGTCTCGCCGTTCGCGTAGCGCTGGCGAAAATCCCCCGTCTTGGCCTTCAATTCGCTGTCACTGAGCGCCTGCAAGCCTTCCTCGAGGGAATTGATTTTTTTGACTACTTTTGAGTACTGACGAAGCAGGCGCTGATTGCGGCTGCCAAAGATGCGAGTCAGGAATTTGGCCACGCAGGGCTCCCGGTCAAACAAAGGCCGCTATTCTACGGCCACATGAAATCAATGTCGCGATTTATGGGCGTTTTTTGCGATCACAAGACTATGACGAAGACCAACAGCGATGATCATCCGGTGGGTCATGAATCAGGGGATTGTCGGGGTTACTTCGACGACTCGCGAATGAAATTCACCGGATTCACCCTGCGCCCATTTCGCAGAACCTCGAAATGCAAATTTGGGCCGGTTGCACGGCCTGTCTTGCCCATCAGGGCAACCACCTGCCCTTTCTTGACCTCGTCTCCTGCAGAGACGCGGTTCTCGGAATTATGTGCGTAGCGCGTCGAATAACCGTTTCCATGGTTAATCTCGACCATGACGCCATAGCCGTAACGGTCCCCGGACCAGGTTACAACACCATCCGCAACGGCAACGATTTCGTCGCCATGCTTACCGGCAAAATCGATTCCCGTGTGATTGGCGGGCTTGCCGGTGAATGGATCCGTCCGCTTGCCAAAATAGGACGACAACCAGCCAGAATTGACGGGTCGGCCCTGAGGGTAGACTCGCTCTTTGAGGTTCTGGTTCATGAGCACCGACTCGAGAACATTGAGTTGAGCCTCACGATTGTCAAGTTGGTAGCTCAGCAAGGTCATTGCATCGACCACCTCTGGTACAGCCGAATTTGAACCTGCCGCCATCGGCTCTTCCGGACCACCCAACGCCGGTTCGGTATCGAAATTGAATTCACCGTCATCGATGTCGGCCATTTCCGTGAGGCGACGCCCGACAGCATCCAGGCGAATCATGCGCGCATTCATCTGCGCGATGCGAATGGCTAGTGCGTCGAGCGTGTCTTCATTTTCCTGGCGGATAGCGTCGATCGTCTCACGCTGCGATTCAATCTCGCCTGTGAGTTCCATGAGCTCTGTTGTGCTGACACCTGACCCCGTTTTTGCGGAGTACCAATAGCCGCCGACAAACCCGGCACTGATTACGATGGTCGCAACAGCCGCAGCAGCCAGACTGGCCACCGGGCCAGATAAGCTAAGCTGACGGGGTTTACCGAACCCCTTGCCGAACATTACAACATTCATCGAGTACGCCCCGGATGCACCAAAAGTGTTTTCTGATCTCTATTGCAAGCCGCGCAACCGCCAACGAGATCGCCGTGGCCGCTTCTTAGCATCGTTCTTAACTTGCAATCCCTGTTCAAGTAGGTAGCCCCGCTGTCCTGCCTGGAACTCCAGGACCGGTGGTTTTGCGTCCCCGCTTCACAGCGAGTTTGCCCTTCTCGTGTGCGACAATATGCATAATGTCGGATTTCATTACAAGACTCTGAACTTCAGGGGTGACGCAGGTCACCGCAGAACGGGAAAAAGAGCAAACTACGTCACATTATTATGGCCTCAAACGAGCTGAAAAATTTGCTGAATCCCAATGCTGGCGGGGACTTGGGCGATATTGTGAATCGCGCCCGGAAGATGGGCGATCTGACGCGCGCACTGTGCGATGGACTCCCGGAAGAATTTACGGGCGCCATCATCGCCGCAAACCTCCGCGAAAACGGCGATCTCGTCGTCATCGCCTCATCTTCCGCATGGGCAAGCCGACTGCGTTTTGAAACCGACTCGCTGCTTGCTGCAGCCAGAGGCGCCGGGCTGAATGCGACGACATGCCGAATCCGCGTCAGCCAGACCTGACCGGCGTATCAAAGGATACTTTGGGAATTACGCGTAAGATGGCGTTGCGTACGAGATAGGCGCTTTCTTCGGGTCCTCGAATGTAACCTCTTCCCAGGACGATTCGTCCTCAAGCATCGCTCGCAGAAGCTTGTTGTTCAGATCATGGCCTGATTTGTAGGCGCGCAATTCTCCGATCAGGCTGTGTCCCAGCAGGTAGACGTCACCGATAGCATCGAGGATCTTGTGAATTACAAATTCGTTTGAGTATCGAAGGCCGTCCTCGTTGAGAATCCGGTAGTCGTCAAGAACGATCGCATTATCCATGCTACCGCCGAGCGTCAGGTTACGCTCGCGCAGTGCTTCTACGTCACGCAGGAAACAAAACGTGCGTGCACGGCTGACTTCCTTGAGAAAAGACGTCGATGAAAAATCGATTACCGCGCGCTGGCTTAATTTGTTGAACACGGGATGGTTGAAATACACCTCGAAGTCAACCTTGAAGCCTTTGAAGGGCAAAAATTCCGCCCATTTATCGCCATCTTCAACGCGCACCTTCTTCTTGATGCGAATGAGCTTCTTCGCGGCGTTTTGCTCTTCGATACCGGCTGATTGCAACAGGAAAACAAACGGACCCGCGCTGCCGTCCATAATCGGCACTTCGGACGCGGAGAGATCAACGTGTACATTGTCGATTCCCAGACCCGCCAGCGCTGACATCAGGTGTTCCACCGTCGCCACCTTGACACCATCCTTGATCAGCGTCGTGCCAAGCATCGTCTCGCCGACCAGTGTTGGGTCTGCCGGAACGTCAACCGGGTGATCAAGATCCACGCGACGGAACGTAATTCCAGCGTTCTCGACCGCGGGTCGAAGCGTCATATAGACCTTCTCTCCTGAATGCAGCCCTACGCCGGTCGCCCGTATCGTGGTCTTAAGAGTGCGTTGTCTCAACATATCGCGCGCAAGATTATCATATCGCGGAAAAACCCTACAATAATTAGACTCTTAGCACGTAAGCCACAGAGCCCGCTGAGAAGGTAAAACCCGGAGGAAGGAAGGGGGCCGGCCCGGGTATTCCGGGCCGGCGAAGCGGAGGAGAATCCCGCCGGTGAGTGAGTAGCACCGCCGGTTATCGCTCTCCCTGTCAGGCCGCTGCCGCACATCTATGTGCTCCACGGCACAGGGCTGTCCCTGCCTTAGTCAGCCTGGCGACGCAAAAACGCGGGGATATCCAGCAGTTCTTCCTGCAATCCCACGTCTCCCAGGCCATCACCAACCGCGCGCTTGCGCTGCACAGTCGGCTTGTCGAGCGTGTGGTAGTTCGGCTCTGCCTGCGCCTGGGTCTGACGCACGATGCGCACTGGCGGCTCTGCACTTGCTGCTTGCTGGCCGAGACCGGTAGCAACGACCGTTACTCGAATTCGATCCGTCATTTCCGGGTCGATAACCGTGCCCACAACAACCGTCGCATCATCCGATGCAAATTCCTTCACCGTGGCACCAACTTCCTGGAACTCACCGATTGACATGTCCATGCCGGCCGTCACATTGACGAGAATGCCGTTGGCGCCTGCCAGGTTGATGTCCTCGAGCAGCGGGCTGGAAACAGCAGCCTCTGCGGCTTCACGCGCACGATCTTCACCTTGCGATACGCCTGTGCCCATCATCGCCATGCCCATTTCGGCCATAACCGTACGGACGTCGGCAAAGTCAACGTTGATCAGGCCCGGTCGCGTGATCAATTCGGCGATGCCCTGTACGGCGCCCTGTAGCACCTGGTTCGCAGAACGGAATGCGTCCAGTAACGTGGTTTCACCGCCAAGCACGGTCAACAGCTTTTCGTTCGGGATCGTAATCAGTGAATCGACGTACTTGCCGAGTTCCCCGATACCGTAATCGGCTATTTGCATGCGCTTGCCGCCTTCCATCTGGAACGGCTTGGTCACAACGGCAACCGTTAGAATACCGAGCTCCTTCGCGACCTGCGCAACTATCGGTGCAGCTCCCGTACCGGTGCCGCCACCCATGCCAGCTGTTATGAACAGCATGTCCGCGCCCTCGATTACTTCGAGAATTCGGTCACGATCTTCCATCGCAGCCTGGCGGCCGATATCCGGATCGGCGCCCGCGCCGAGTCCCTTGGTGATGTTGCAACCGATCTGCAACGAGGTCCGCACGCGTGATCCTTTCAGCGCCTGCGAATCCGTGTTGGCGCAGATGAAATCGACACCCTCGATTCCAGCTTCCACCATATGCGCGACAGCGTTACCGCCGCCGCCACCAACACCAATTACCTTGATGACGGCGCTCGAGCTATGCGCATCCATTAATTCAAACATTGAGTCTTCCTCCGCTTTTTAGCTATTTCCCTATGGGGCACTCACTGAACCCCGCCTTTTAAAATGGTTAGAACCGGCCTTGGAACCACGACCTCATGCGGTCCCATACCTCTCCCATGCTGCCGCCGATAGGCGTACTGCGACGGTCACGCCGAGAGATGTTTTCGTAGCCATACAGAAGCAACCCGACGCCAGTGGCGTGAATCGGATTGCGAATAACATCCATGAGGCCGTCAACGTATTGCGGCGAGCCAAGCCGAACCGGCATATGGAATACTTCCTCGGCCAATTCGACTGCGCCTTCCATCTTGGCGCTACCACCCGTGATAACGACGCCTGCAGCGATGAGTTCCTCGAAGCCCGAACGCCTGAGCTCGTCCCGGACCAGGCCAAACAACTCCTCGTAACGAGGCTCAACTATCTCGGCCAGCGTCTGCCGCGCGAGCCTGCGCGGCGGCCGATCGCCAACACTCGGAACCTCGATCGTCTCGTCCGGATTCGCCAGCTGCGACAGTGCGCAGGCGTATTTGATCTTGATCTCCTCCGCGTACTGCGTCGGCGTACGCATCGAGACAGCAATATCGTTGGTCACCTGGTCGCCGGCTATTGGAATGACAGCCGTGTGTTGAATCGCCCCACCGAGGAAAACGGCGATGTCGGTCGTGCCGCCACCGATGTCGACGATGCACGATCCAAGTTCCTTCTCATCGTCCGTCAGCACGGAATAGCTGGATGCGAGTTGTTCAAGCACAATGTCGTCGACTTCCAGTCCGCATCTTTGCACGCACTTGACGATATTCTGTGCCGCGCTCTCGGCCCCCGTCACCATGTGGACTTTCGCTTCGAGGCGAACGCCTGACATGCCGATCGGCTCGCGAATACCTTCCTGGCTATCGATCAGAAATTCCTGTGGAAGGATGTGCAAAATCTTCTGGTCGGCAGGAATCGCGACAGCACGGGCCGCGTCTATAACGCGGTCCACGTCCCCCCCGCTGACTTCCGAGTCACGAATCGCAACAATGCCGTGCGAATTCAGGCTGCGAACGTGGCTTCCCGCGATACCCGTATAGACTGAGTGAATATCGCAGCCGGCCATCAATTCCGCTTCTTCGATAGCGCGTTGAATTGAATGTACCGTCGACTCAATGTTGACGACGACACCCTTCTTCAGGCCTCGCGAAGGATGCGAACCAATGCCGACGACTTCAATGCTGCCTTCTTCGTTCACCTCGCCGACGATAGCCACAACTTTCGACGTGCCTATGTCGAGTCCAACAATCAGGTTTTTGTCAGGGCGTTTAGACATTCACTCCGTTCCTCTGGATGCGAGCATTTTCTGCCCGTCCTTCTGCGGATCTGCATCCGGGGTCTTGGCTCCGCCTTTCCAGCCAATCGTGAAACCATTGCCGTAGCGCATATCGACGTAGTCGATATCCGCTGCCCGGCCCGTAATAATGTTTGCGACAACGTCAAGGAAAAGGCCCGTGCGCTCCGCTACGTCGCGGCGCCCAAGTCGCACTTCAATACCGTTTGCGAGCGTCATCTCCCAGGAACCGCGAGCATCAAGATGCACGCGACGTAAATCCAGGCCGAGCGGAATCAACTGGTCACGAACCTCCAGGTAACGCATGGCCACCTCGGCCGAGCTATCGTCAGGCCCGCTGAGCCGTGGCAATTCCGCCGGAATGTGTCGCGCCTCGGAAACAAACAGATCGCCACGCGTATTAAGCAATGCGCGCTCGCCCCAGATTGCAGCAGGAACCTGCTCCGTCACTGTGATTGAGATCCGACTTGGCCAGCGACGCGAGACGCGTGCCTGATCGATCCATGGCAAGGTAACAATCTGCGCCCGAATACGATCGAGATCGGCTCCGACGAAGCCTTGGTCGATTTGTCCACCAATCGCTTCTTCGATTTGCAAAGCAGTCACGCGCTGGAATGGCCCGCTGATTTCGATGGATGAAATTGTTCGATCAAGCATCGCCATTGTCAGCTGGTAGGTGGCAACCACAATGCCAACGGCAACGACTGGCGCAACGATGCGTCCGATGCGAATCTTCGGCATCGCGAACATCTTTGCTTTCTTTTGCTTGCGGCGTTTGGCCTGTTTACGCGCCATGGGCAGCCACCTCCGCAATGTCTTCCTCTTCCGCAGCCGAGAAGCTTGTTTCGAGGATGCGCCAGCAAAGCTCTTCAAAGTCGATTCCGTCGCGTCGCGCCGCCATCGGCACGAGGCTATGGTTCGTCATGCCTGGCACCGTGTTGACCTCGAGTACCAGCGGTTTTTTATCAGCGCCCGTCATGAAGTCGACACGCGCCCAGCCCGAGCAGCCCAGTTCATCGAATGCGGCGACAGCGAGTTCCGCATACACGGTCTCTTCTTCGTCGGTTTCCGTACCGCGGCAAATGTATTCAGTCCGATCGGATTCATACTTGGCGCGGTAGTCGTAAAACACACGCGGCGTAACAATGCGAATACTCGGCAAGGCGCGACCCTGCAGAACTGCGACCGTAAACTCATCACCAACCACGCAGGCTTCGAGCAACACCGTGTCACCGTACTGAAACGCAACCTCGACAGCGTCGCGGAGCTCGGCACGCTCGAATACTTTGGACATGCCAACGCTCGACCCCTGCCCTGACGGTTTGATAATCAACGGGAAGCCGACCTGCTCGGCAGCAACCGACGCTTCTTCGAGCGACGTGACTGCGGCATAGTCGGGCGTGGGAATGCCGGCCGCGCGGAACAAGTGCTTGCTACGCACCTTGTCCATGGCTATCGCCGACGCCATGACGCCGCTGCCTGTATATGGAATATCAAGCCACTGTAGAAGCCCTTGCAGCGCGCCATCTTCGCCACCAGGACCGTGCAGCGCAATCCAGACGCGATCAAAACCGGCAGCCGCGAAATCCATCAGCGATTGCTCGGACGGATCCCAGGGATGTGCGTCAACGCCTTTCGCCTGTAGGGCCTTGAGCACGGCTGCACCCGTTTTGAGCGAGACTTCACGCTCACTTGAATGGCCACCGAGCATGACGGCAACTCGGCCAAACTCTGCTGCGTCGCTTACAGTGCGACGTTGCTCTGGCATTCTCGTCGCAGTCATGCAGGCACCTCGCCGACGATCCGAACTTCGTGCACGAGCTCTACGCCGTGAACGTCCAGAACGGTTTTCCGGACATGCTCGATCAACACCTCGATATCGCTTGCTGTGGCGTCATCACGGTTGATAATGAAATTCGCATGCTTGGTCGAAACCTCTGCTCCGCCGATGCGATATCCCTTGAGGCCTGCCGCTTCGATCAAGCGTGCTGAATGGTCGCCTTCCGGATTGCGGAATACGGAGCCACAACTAGGCAAGCCGAGTGGCTGCGTCGTCTTGCGACGCTCCAGCATCGTCCGCAACGTTTCCAGGCTCGGAACAAATCCGGGCTCGAAGCGGAAGGTGCCCTCAATGAACCATTCATTCGCCGGACCGGTAACGCTTCGGTAAGCGACCGCGTAGTCGGCACGTGCACGCTCGTGAATCTCGCCACTGCGATCGATCGTGCGTACGTACTCAACGCGTTCCCAGGTTTCGCCACCATGTGCACCCGCATTCATTGCCAGTGCTCCGCCGACCGTGCCCGGTATTCCGGCAAAGAACTCTGACGGTCCCATGCCCCACCGGATGCACTGGCGTGCGAGTTGCGTACACGGCACGCCTGCACCCGCGCGCGCTACGAACTCATCGACCCGCTCGAGTTGCCGCAACATTTTGGTCGCCGAGATAACAACACCGGGTAGTCCACCGTCGCGCACCAGGAGGTTCGTGCCAACACCGTGCCAGAAAATCGGAGTATCGCGATCAAGTCCGGCCAGGAACGTCGACAGATCGTCAATACTCGTCGGAATGAAGAACACTTCGGCGGGACCACCGACGCGCCACGATGTATGGCGACTCATTGGCTCGTCGTACCTTAGCTCACCCTGCACGTCGGACACTCTGGTTGCGGCCATCATGCTTGCACCTTCAGCGACGGGCGTTTGCCTAGTAACTCAGGAAGCGAGTGTGCGTAAGCACTAATGTCACCTGCGCCCATGGTCAGCACGAGATCGCCGTCTTCGAGCACTCCCTCAAGGACCTGCGCAAGGTCTTCCATCGACTCCACGAAAACGGGCTCGACCGCCCCGCGAGTACGGATCGCACGCGCCATCGAGCGGCCGTCAGCGCCTGCAATCGGGTCCTCGCCAGCTGCGTAAACGTCAAGCAGCACCAAAGCGTCAGCCCCGGACAGCACCGTTGCGAAGTCATCCATGAGATCCCGCGTCCGCGTATAACGATGCGGCTGGAAAACGAGAACCACGCGACGGTCTGGATAGCCGGACTTGGCTGCCGCCAGTGTGGCAGCCACCTCTGTCGGGTGGTGGCCATAGTCATCGATAATTGTGACCGTGCCCTTCGGCACCTGAACATCGCCGAGAATCTGAAAGCGGCGGTCGATGCCCTCGAATTTTTCCAGCGCAGCCACAACCGCCTGATCGCCGATCTGGAGTTCATCAGCAACGGCTATTGCGGCAAGTGAGTTCCTTACGTTGTGTATGCCTGGCAGGCGCAGCTTCACGCGAAGGAACTGGTAAACGCTCTGCGTATCTCCCAGACTTTCTTCCGCCTTGCTTGAGCGAATAACGTCAAACTCTGTTGTATTCTCATTGAACTCGATATTGACCGCGCGAATATCGGCGTCTTCATGCGTTCCATAGGTAGTCACGGAACGACCAATATCAGTGAGGATGTCATTTACTCCGGCGTCGTCGGCACATACGACGGCCAGACCGTAGAACGGCAGGTTATGCAGGAATTCAATAAATCCCGACTTGAGCTTCTCGATATCGCCATCGTAGGTCGACATGTGATCGGCATCTATGTTGGTAACAACCGCGAGCATGGGTTTCAGATGCACGAATGAGGCATCACTTTCGTCCGCTTCTGCGACGAGATAATCGCCCTGCCCCAGGCGCGCGTTCGCGTCGGCGCTTTTAAGGCGCCCACCAATAACAAAGGTCGGATCAAGGCCGCCCTCCGCCAGGATGCTCGCGACCAGACTTGTCGTCGTTGTCTTGCCGTGCGTGCCCGCAACTGCGATCGAATAACGGAAGCGCATAAGTTCAGCCAGCATCTCGGCACGACTGACAACGGGCATGAGCTGCTCACGCGCTGCGGCCACTTCGGGATTGGTTTCATCGACCGCGCTGGAGACGACAACTGCATCCGCATCGCGGATGTTCTCGGCAGCGTGGCCGATGAATATGGTGGCACCCTGCTCTTCAAGGCGCCTTGTCTGCTTGTTCTCTTTAAGGTCGGAGCCCTGCACGGCATAGCCGAGGCTCACCATAACTTCGGCAATGCCCGACATGCCGGAGCCGCCAATGCCGACGAAATGGACGCTGTGAATACGGCGCATACGCTTGATCATGCGGCGGCTCCTCCCGCTTGCTCCAGGCAAATCTCGGTAATTCGACGCAGGGAATCAGGACACGCGAGTGCCCGCGCTTTTGCTGCGCGTTGCTGCAGCGCCGCGCGCGACTGCAGCCACTCGCGCAGCAGCTCGGCGAGACGCTCCGGCGTCAATTCGTCTTCCGGCACGATCATCGCGGCCCCCGCTTCCGCCATTGGGCGAGCGTTCGCCGTCTGGTGATCGTCAACAGCGGCCGGGTACGGCACGAACAGAGCCGGGACACCGACAGCGCATAGTTCGGCGACAGTAAGCGCACCCGCACGACAAATCACGAGATCGGCCCAGGCATAGGCCGCCGCCATATCTTCAATGAATGGCAGGAGCTCGACGTCAACCTCATGCTCCTCATAGGAACTTTTTGCAAAATCCAGCGTTCGCTCACCGCACTGATGACGAATGACCGGCCGTACCTCCGGGTCGAGCAGGGCGAGTGCTGCAGGCACCGTGCGATTTAACGCGAGCGCTCCCTGACTGCCACCGAGAACGAGCACTCGCAACACACCCTGGCGATTCGCATAACGCTCGTGAGGAGGCGCAACGGCCGCGATGTCGTCGCGCACCGGGTTGCCCACGGTTTCCGCATCGACATCAGAATTAAAACTGCCCGGGAAGGCTTGCAGCACAACCCGGGCAAGACGCGCCAGAAGACGGTTAGTCATGCCCGCTGCGGCATTTTGCTCGTGAATAACAAGGGGACGGCGGGTCAGCCAGGCAGCAACGCCGCCCGGTCCGCTGACAAAGCCCCCCATGCCGAGCACCGCGGACGGACGACGACGAAGGATGACGGAGAGCGACTGCAATAGCGCCCACCCAATTTGTAATGGGGCAATCAGGACCGCCAGCAATCCCTTGCGACGCAGGCCCTTGATGCTGATCCACTCGATATCGATGCCGGCCTCAGGTACGACACGCGACTCCAGCCCACGGTGCGTACCCAACCACACAACATCAAGCGATTGCGCCTGGAGCGCACGCGCAACAGCCAACGCCGGGTAGACGTGCCCACCCGTGCCTCCAGCCATCACCAGAATCGGTCGCATGCTCATTTCTTCTTGCGACCTCGTTTGCGATTGACAGGCTTCGCGTCGACAGCGAGCTCATGGTGAATACGCAACAGCAGCCCTATACAAATCATCGTGACAATCAGGCTGCTGCGGCCATAGCTGATCAGCGGCAACGTGAGGCCCTTGGTTGGCAGGAGACCCATGTTGACGCCAACGTTGATGAAGGCCTGCAGACCCAGCCAGGTACCCAGGCCGATTGCCATATAGGCCTCAAAGAAGCGCTCGGCATCCGCTGCGCGGACGCCGAGTTTGAAAATGCGCCAGAGAAGTGACAGAAACAGCGCGATCAGGAGCAGTGAACCGAGCAGACCGAACTCCTCGGCAAATACCGCAAAGACAAAATCGGTATGCGCCTCCGGGAGGTAAAACAGTTTCTGTACGCTATCGCCGAGACCAACGCCGAACCACTCGCCGCGGCCTATTGCGATCAACGATTGTGTCAGCTGGAAGCCTGAGTCGAACGGGTCAGACCAGGGGTCGAGAAAACCGGTCAGGCGCTTCATGCGATACGGTGACGTGATTGCAAGCGCGGCCATGGCCACTACCGCTGTTGAAAAGAACACGACAAAGTCGCGGATTCGTGCACCTGCGACGAACAGCATCGTCAGAACGGTAGCCAGCAACACAATGGCCGCACCGAAGTCCGGCTCCTTGAGCAACAACACGCAAGCTATGGTCAAAACCAGCATCGGCCGCAGGAAGCCCACGAACTCCTCGCGCAGTGACTTGTTACGGCGAACAAGATAGCCGGCCAGGTACATCAGGAAACACAGACGCGCAGGTTCCGAAACCTGCAGATTCATAATGCCAATGCGCACCCAGCGGGTGCTGCCATTCACTTCGTAACCGATACCCGGAACCAGCACAACAATTAGCAACGCCATTCCGGCGAACAGCATCAACGGCCCGAGGTTTTGCCAAACTCGCATGGGAATGAACAGGCAGACACCACCCGCAAGGGCACCTATCGCCGCCGCGACCAACTGCCGCTGGATGTAGAAGAACGGGTTGCCCGCCGCATTGTCAGAGATGGAGATCGACGCAGAAGCAAGAATCACGAAACCACCCAGCAAAAGCGTGAGCACGATCGTCAGCAGAATTGAATCGATCTGCAGTTCGGTCTTGAGCCGCGCCGGGAATGGCATGAGTCTGGTTCCCGCCGTCATCGCCGCAACGCCTCCACCGCCATGCAGAACGCTTCACCGCGAGCCATGTAGTTGTCGTACTGATCGAAGCTGGCACAAGCCGGGGCAAGCAGCACGGTGTCGTCAGACTCGGCACACGTGGCAGCCAAGTGAACGGCCGATTCCATGTTCTCGGCGAAGTGCACCGGCATAACAGTATCGAGCGCGTGGGCAATCCTTTCAGCGTCTTCACCAATAAGTACGGCGCCACGCAGTTTGCCATCAGCCGCTTCCGCGAGCTCGCTGAAATCAGCACCCTTACCATCACCGCCCGCGATGAGGACAAGCATCCCCTCAATCGAGTTGATCGACGCGACGGCCGCCGCAACGTTGGTCGCCTTGGAGTCGTTGACGTAATCGACGGCGCCGATGCGGGCGACGAATTGCATACGGTTTGGCAGGCCCGGAAATTCGACCAGCACCTGCAGCATTGCAGCAATATCCAGGCCAATCAGGTCACCGGCCGCCAGAGCAGCCAGAGCATTGAGCTGATTGTGAATGCCGTAAAGCGCGAGATCACGAATAGAAAGCAACAACGTATCGCCACGCGCGAGGTATCTCTCGCCATCCTCCTCGCGGATGCCGTACTGATCGACTGCTGGGGCGTCGAGTCCGAAACTTGCGACTCGCCCACAGTGTTTTACTTTGTTCGCCGCCTCTTCGTCGGCGCGGTTGATCACAGCAGCGTCGACATCCTTGAAGATGCGATATTTCGCGGCGCGATACTCATTCTCATCGGCGTGCCAGTCCAGGTGGTCGGGCGACACGTTCAGGAGCAGCGCGACTTCAGCGGGGAGGCGCTCCGTGCGTTGCAGTTGGAAGCTCGACAGCTCGAGTATGTAAATGTCGGGCACATCCTGTTCCAGCAGGTCTAGTGCCGGCTCTCCGAGATTGCCACCAGCGAGCGAGTTGCGCCCGTCTGCGCGACACATGTGATGCAGCAGCGTCGTGACAGTACTCTTGCCATTAGAGCCCGTGACAGCCACGAAGGGTTTGCTGGCATCGCGAGCGAACAACTCGATGTCAGACACGATCTCGAGTTTCTTCTTACGTGCTTTCTTTAGCAGCGGATGACTGTCCGGAATCCCCGGGGACGCGATGATCCGCTTCACGGTTCCGGGCAGCGTGTCGTTTCCGAGCCGCAGTTCGGCATCCGGAAAGATTTCGCTCAACTGGTCGCGGCCGGGCGGATTTTTACGACTGTCGTAGAAAATGGCATTGCCATCGTTGCGCTTTAGATAGCGCGCGATCGACAGGCCCGTAGCACCGAGTCCCACGACCAGATCCTTGTCCGCTATTTGCTGCGCTGCGCTCATCGTATCTTCAGGCTCGCAAGACCGATCAGTACAAGGATGACCGTAATGATCCAGAACCGAACTATGACCTTGGGCTCCGCCCAGCCTTTGAGTTCGAAGTGATGGTGCAATGGCGCCATGCGGAATACGCGCTTGCCTGTCAGCTTGAATGACGCAACCTGAATAATTACTGATAGCGTCTCGACGACGAATACGCCGCCCATTATCGCAAGCACGATTTCCTGGCGAACGACCACAGCCACGACACCAAGTGCCGCCCCCAATGACAACGCGCCTATATCCCCCATAAAAACCTGTGCCGGATAGGTGTTGAACCACAGAAAGCCGAGACCGGCACCGGCAAGCGCGGTGCAGAAAACGAGAATCTCGCCCGTACCAGGTACGTAGGGAATGTCGAGATACTCCGAGAAATTCACGTTGCCGGTTACGTATGCAAACAGGCCGAGCGCGCCGCCAACGAGAACGGTCGGCATTATCGCGAGACCGTCGAGGCCATCAGTAAGATTTACCGCGTTACTGAAGCCAACAATAAAAAAGTACGTCACGACGACCTGGAACATGCCAAGGGGAATTGCCAGGTCCTTGAAGTACGGGATCAACAACGAGGTCTGCACCTCGTCCGTCGCCATGACGTACAGAGCAACGGCGGCAACAATGGCCGCACTAGACTGCCAGAAGAGCTTTTGCGTCGCCGATATACCGGCGGGGTCCTGCAATACGAGTTTCTTGTAGTCATCGACATAACCGATGACGCCGAACGACAGGGTCACGAAAAGTACGACCCAGACGAAGCGATTCTCCAGATCGGCCCAGAGCACCGTACTGA